>CAYOHG010000517.1:0-2800 GCA_964403685.1 uncultured Planctomycetales bacterium | reverse complement strand
GTCGTGACTTGCAGCCTGTTTGACCAGGCCGGGCCCGGCCTGATCGCGACACACGACTGCGGCGCGAACGCCTACGATGATCACGCCGGCAACGACCTGCCGATCGGCGGGTTCGAGGCGATGGACCTGGCGCCGATCCCCGTCTTCGCGGCCGCGTCGGGGATCGTCGTCACCGCCGAGGATGGCTACGACGATCACAATTCGAACTGCTTTCCGGATCCGTTTTCTGGAAACGTGATCATCGTCGATCACGGGGGTGGCATCAGCACGACCTACGGGCATTTGCAGCGCGACAGCCTGCTGGTCGGCGTGGATGACATGGTCGAGGCGGGTCAACAGATCGCCAGTGTCGGCAGCTCGGGCTGTTCCTACGGCCCGCACCTGCATTTCGAGGCGCAGCGTGACGGCTTGCCTTTTGATCCGGTGATCGCCCAGTGTAACGCGATCGCTTGGGCGCGGCTTGACCGGGAGCTTGACCGGCGCACGCGCGTGATGCCGGGAGGCTACCTGACGAACACGTGCACCAGCGAGATTCCTGACTACTACTTCAAGCCGGACGAGGCGGTGGTCTCGGCCACGGTGCCCTTCAGCATGGTGCTGGCCGGAACCGATGTGCGTTTCGAGTTCTGGCAGGGGGATTGGCGCTTCGGCGAGGTGAGCTACGCTGACCTGGGCGAGTACCCATGCGGGCTGTATCTGCGCGCCTGCTACGTTCGCCCGGCGCAACAGATTGGCCCCGGTCAGGTGCGCGTTCTGGTTGACGAGCAGCCGGTCTGGCAACTGCCGTTCGAATCGGTGGACCCGAACTTCGTCGAGCCGCTGCAATCGCCTCCGGGCACGGCGCAGGTCGCGTTTCGACCGCCCCCGCGCACGGGTCGCGTGACCTACGCCGAGGTGGTCGGGCCGGCCTTCGACCCGGAGTACGACCTGCTGCGGTATCGCTACGAGTGGTTCGTGGACGGCCAGCCGGTCCGGGATGTGACCACGTTGGCACTGGCCGACGCCCTGCCCGCCAGCTACAGCGTGCGCGACGCGGAGATTCGTTGCCGAGTGACCGCGCTGGATGCACAATTCTCCGGCCCGTCGGCCGAACGCACCGGGTTCGTGACGGACGCCGGCGATATGAATCACGACGGAGTGATCGACCTGGCCGACATCTCGGCGTTTCTCATCAGCTTCGGCACAACCGCCGGGGAGGCCGCCTATCGCCCCGATGGCGACCTGCGCTTCGACGACCGCATCAACTTGCTGGACCTGTCCGAGATGCTGGCGCGGTTCGGTTTCTGAGTCGCATCCCGCGCCGTCAGGGAACTCGGAACTGCACCGTCCGGCGGCGCTCCCCGCGCGGAAAATAGTGCAGCTCGTGTCGCCGGCCCCCCTGCGCCAGCGTCAGCGTGATCTCCTGATCCGCATCGTTGTGGATGTTCCAGGCCAGCATGCTGTCGCCCTCCTGGACGCCGGCGCGCTGCGCCGCCGAGTCTTTCACGAGCCGGGTGATGCGGCGGCGCTCGAGCGAGGCCACCCGATCGAATCCCAGTTCGAATTCGAAGACGTCCTGGAGCTGACCGCTGAGCGCCGGCGCCAGCGCATCGGGCGGCACATCGACGAGCTCCGCCTGTGTCACGTGGCGATCGAATTCCGGCCCGAACCACTCTCCCAACACCTCGACACCGATCATTCGGATGCGCTCATTGCTGAGCGTCAATCCGCCGCGGCCGCGCTGTACCAGCGTGTGCAGCAGCTTGTCGAGCCCGTCGCTCACGCCGTTGCGCCGCGCCAGGTGATGCCAGCGCAGCCCCAGCGCCAGGCCGCGCTGATAGGCCGCTTCGCCGACGGTCTTGCGTTTTTCCCAGTAGTCGCGATCGATCTCGGCGTTACTGGCGCGGTTGGCCGGATTGAAGGCGTACTCGCGCAGGTGGCGGTTGATCCACTTGGCGTAGGTAGCCCGGCTCCACACGCCGGAATCGAGCAGAATCCGCAGGGCGTAGTAGTCGGTGAACCCTTCGACAAACCAGTACACCAGTCGCTCGGGCGCTTCGGCGGCCAGCACGCGACCGTTCCAGTAGTGAAATAGCTCGTGCGCAAAGAGATGCTCGAAGGCGTCGTTCAGACGCGAACCCGGGGCCATGTAGAGTGAGAAGCCGTTGTACAGCCCGCTGCCGGCCAGCCGGGCGTCATTGCCGCGCACCGCCGGTCCGACCGGCAGCGCGGTCACGACGAAATCAGGGAAAGTATCCTCGAGCATGAATCGACACTGGTAATTCACAATGCGGGTCGTCAGGGTCAGCAGCTCGTCGGCCGAAAACTCGAAGGAGTCGACCAGTGCGACGCTCACCGTGCGGCCGTCGCGCGGCACGCTGCGCGTGACGATCGCGCCGGCCAGATAGGATGAATGCGCCAGGTCGTCGGGCGCCATGACGGCGCCGATGGTTCGTCCGACGCCCCAGGAGCACGCCGCAGCGTATCCGGCCGGCAACTCCCAGCGCATGACCGTTTCGTACCGGGCCGGGCCGCTTGCCGGCGAATAGGGAACCAGCAGAAACGCGTTGCCGACCCCGTGAAAAAACGCGTCGGCGGTAATGGGGTGATACGCCAGCTCCCAGCGATCGAACCCGGCCTGCCCGGCGGCTACGCTGTACTCGCAGGTGATCGTCTCGTTCGGGCGGTGCGTGAGAATCCAGAGCGTATCGTCGCGGCGCGCGGTCGCTCCTGCGAATATGACATTTCGCAGCAACGCCGGCACGTCGTCGACCTGCCCCCAGCGCGGCGCGATCCGCTTCGGCGGGGCGATCTCGGTCCA
>CAYOHG010000516.1:0-2803 GCA_964403685.1 uncultured Planctomycetales bacterium | reverse complement strand
ACACCGACGACGACGGGCTCAGCGATCTGGAGGAATTCCAGAACAAGTCAGACCCCACGCTGTCCGACACCGACGGAGACGGCCTGACCGATGGCGAAGAAGTGCACCGCTGGCACACCGCGGCGACATCCGTCGACACCGATCATGATTCGCGCGGAACGGAAGGCAATCGGCCGCCGAATCCGGCTCTGTTTGACGGCGCAGAGCTCCACATCGACCCGAACGACGAGACGCGCTCGGCCGGCTTCCTGGCGACGTCGCCGACCCTGGACGACACCGACGGCGACGGCCGGACCGATTACGAGGAATTCGACTCGAGCGTCTTCCGCCCGTTGCTGGCCGAGCTGCCGCTGCTCAGTATCGAGGTCGTCGACCAGGTCGATATTCGACTGAATGTCGAATATGCCGAGGAAGTCGGCTCGACTCGCGAGTACGGCACGACGATCGAGACGGGGCGCACCACCGGCGTCTCCGGAACCGTCACCAGCGGTGAGGAAACAACCGAGAGCACTTCGCGCAGCCAGACCGACCACCTCGGCGGTCACGTCGATGTGACCATCGGCAGCGAAGGCGGATTTCCATCGGGCGCCAAAGTGAAGTCCAGCGCGGAAGTCGGCTTGGATTACTTCAGCGAGTGGGCCCGCGAGGACGCCACCAGCAGTACGAGCTCAACGGAAGTCAGCAACACCACCTCGAGCGAAACGTCCCAATCCACCGCCTATTCCGAACTCCAGTCCGACTCGCAGGTGCTCACCGAGACAAGTTCCACCGGCTCGCTGTCCGTCGGCGTGCAGATCCGCAACATCGGCGACGTCAGCTTCGCCATCAGCAACATTGCGCTGGCCGTGCGCATGTGGATTCCCGGTTCGGACCCCGCCGATCCCTCATTCACCGGTTCGTTCCGCACCGTCGGCACGCTGCTGCCGGCGTACGACGCGGCGACGGCCCTCGGGCCGGGCGAAGCCACACCGGTCGTTCAGGCCGCCGCCCAGGACCTCAACGCCGACCTAATCCGCGAGTTCCTCGCCGACCCGCGCCGCCTGTACTTTTCTTCGCCCGGCTTCTCGCTGGTGGACGCGAACGGGCGCGACTTCGCATTCCTGCGTGAAGTCACGCGCGCCCGCACCGCGTCCATCACGCTCGACTTTGGCGACGGCCAGCGCGAGGACTTCGTCGTCGCAACCGAAGTCAACCGCGACAACGCCGGCGAGCGCACCGGCCTGCGCCTGATCGACGCCTTCGCACAGCTCGGGGTTGACTACGCCACGCAAGTGCAGTCTCCGTCGGGCAACACGGTGCTTACGGAAGTTCGCGGAACGCCTGCGGAGACGCCCACGCCGTCGCTGTTCTGGTCCGTATTCCTGACCACCCGGGAAGGGACGGCGCCAGACGATGGACCGAACTTCGAAGACCTGCGGCTACGCGCGGGCGATCGCGTTGTAGTAGCGCTGTCGCGCGATGAGGACGAAGACGGCCTTTTCTCTGCGGAGGAAGAGCACTTCGGCACGTCGGATAAGTCGACCGACACGGATGACGACGGCATCGGCGACGCCGAGGAAGCCTTGCCCGCCATCGAATCCCTCGATCCGCTGGTAACGAGCGCCGCCGGATGGGATGTCGCCTTGGCGGATGGTCTGACCTACCGTGTCGTGTCTGATCCTGCGGTTGCAGATCTCGATCGCGACGGACTCAACGACGGCGCGGAACGCACCGCGGGGACCGATCCGCGCAAGCCGGACACTGACGACGACGGCACGCCCGACAACCTGGATCCGTTCCCGCTGCAACGGGGCAACATCCTGCTCGTCCGCCCCGGCGGACCCGGCGTCGGCGGCGAGGGCAAAACGTGGGACACGGCGTACGACCAGATTTACGAGGCGCTCTACGAGGCCTTTATCCGCAACGCGTCGCCGCGGGCGGACGACGACGTCAACGAAATCTGGGTCGCGGCGGGATCCTACTTTCCGGCGGATTCGACCGCGGACGGTCCGCTGAACCTCGTGTCGAATGTCGCCGTCTATGGCGGTTTCACGGGGACGGAAACCAAGCTCTCGCAGCGCAATGCCGACCCCTTCACCAACCGCACGTTCATCAGCGGCGACCGCAACGGAGACGGGCAGTTCGACGCGGGAGACGACAAGCGCCTGATCAACGCGTTCCGTCTGGGAAGCCAGACCGCGCTCGACGGCTTTGTCCTGACCCATGCGAATGCAGCAGGCGGTCCGTCCTATGGCGGCGCGCTTTACCAGCACGGCGGCAGCCTGACCGTGCAGAACTGCGTGTTCACCGAGAACCGGGCGTACAACGGCGGCGCTGCGATCTATACCGAGCTGTACGCGGACGCGGTAACCGGCGCGAGCGAGGCGCCGACGCTCGACATCAAATCGTGCAGCTTCCTGCAGAATGCGCTGATCCAGGACGAGGACAACAAGAACACGGCCAACTACGGCGGCGCTCTTTACCTCGCGAGCGCGGACCCTTCAACGCCCGGCCGCTTCACGATTCAGAATTGCCTGTTCCAGGGCAACCTCGCGCAGCGCGGCGGCGCACTGTGCGTATTGAACAGCGAATGCACGGTGGTCGGCGCCACATTCACCGACAACCGGGCGTACTTCAGCGTCCATGTGACTGCACCAACCGAGCCGCGCGGCGGCGCGATCTACAATTTGGGGTCGCTCCGCATGTCGAATTCGCTCTTCCAGCGAAACTACGCTGGCGGATCGCTCGCCGTATCCGAAAAAGGCGGCGCCATCGCCAACAACGGCTCGGTGTTCAGCATGACCCAGTGCGTTCTGGCAAACAA
>CAYOHG010000515.1:0-2806 GCA_964403685.1 uncultured Planctomycetales bacterium | reverse complement strand
CCGCCGAGGCGCGCGAGGCCGGCGCCCATTCGGCTCCCGCGGGGGCGGACTCCGCGCGGCCATAGACCGCTTTCGGCGCCGCCGCGCGTATCCGAGCGCCGCTGGCCGTGGTCAGCGCTCACGGTCGGCGCACGCCGCGGACTCCGCCCTGCGCGGTGCGGCTTGCCTGGCCGATCTCGGCTGCACTTTCCCGAATCGCGGCTTGCGAATATTCTCCCGGCCGGTGCGGGTTCCGACCGAGCCCATCCGCGCGCGGCGGACGGTGTCCGGGAGTGTGTCTTGGGGTCACTGCTGACGAATCTGGCGCTGGCGACCAGCCTGATTCTGATGGTCCTGCCGGCGCTCTATGGGCTGCACCTCTACGCACTGATGTTTCTGGCGGCGCGCCGCTGGCGGTGCGTCAGCCGCGCGCAGGCGCGCGCCATCGAGGCCTTCGAGCGCAGCGCGGCTGAGCACGACTGGCCGTTGCTCACGACGCAGATTCCGCTCTACAACGAGCGCTCCGTCGCGGAGCGCGTCCTGCTGGCGGTCGCGGCGCAGGACTATCCGCGCGACCGGCACGAGATTCAGGTTCTGGACGACAGCACGGACGAAACCCGCGGGATCGTGGACCAGGTCGCGGCCCGGTTGCGGGCCGACGGCCACGACATCCACGTCCTGCGGCGCGGCGATCGCGCCCATTTCAAGGCCGGCGCGCTGGCCCACGGCCTGAGCCGGGCCCGCGGCGAGCTCGTGGCTGTCTTTGACGCGGACTTTCTGCCGCCGCCGGACTATCTGCGCCGGCTCGTGCCGCTGATCCTGGCGGAGCCGCGGGCCGGCTGCGTGCAGGGCCGCTGGGGACACCTCAATAAACGCGAGAACTGGATGACCGAGGCGCTGGCCATCGGCATCGACGGCCACTTCGGCGTCGAGCAGCCGGCGCGCGGCTGGAACGGGCTGCTGATCAACTTCAACGGCACGGGCGGAATCTGGCGGCGCCGCGCCATCGACGACCCGCGCGTCGGCGGCTGGAGCGGCGACACGATTACCGAAGACCTCGACCTCTCGTATCGCGCCCAGCTTGCCGGGTGGAAGCTCATCTACTGCCCGGCCGTGGTCGCGCCCGCCGAGGTGCCCGCCGACGTCGACGCCATCAAGGCTCAGCAGCGGCGCTGGGCGACCGGGTCGATTCAAACGTCGCGCAAGCTGCTGCCGGCGATCTGGCGCTCAGGATTGACGTTGGCGCAAAAGCTCGAAGCCAGCGTTCACCTGACGCAATACTCGGTCAACCTGCTGATGCTGCTGATGCCGCTGATCGCGCGTCCGCTGGCCACGCTGGCGCCGTTGCCGGCTGACAGCCGCGCGCTGGCGATCAGCTCCTGGATCGTGCTGGTCGGGGCTGCGGCCCCGTCGATCGCCTATGTTTGCGCCCGCTGGCTGCTGGGCGAGCGCGTTCCAAGCCTGCTCGGCGTGCTGAAGCTCATCGTGCTGGGCCTGGGGCTCTCGTTGAACAACTCCGTTGCCGTGCTGGCCGGACTGGGGCGGCGCGGCGGCGAGTTCATACGGACGCCGAAATCGGGCAGCGCTGCCACGGGCGCGACCCGCGGGCCGAGCTATCGAGCGGTGCGATCCCGCCTTTGGCTGGCCGAACTGGCGCTGGGCGCGATTTGCCTGGCGCAATGGGCCATATTCCTGAAGGCCGATCACTACATCGGCGGGACGTTCTTACTGCTGTACGGCATTGGTGCGCTGCGGATGGGCTGGGGCTCGCGGCCGGCCGCCATCCGGCGCCATCGGCGTGCCCGCACGGCGGCAACGCCGTCGCTGTCGACGGCCGATCGCGTCGCCGCATAGGCGCCGCCGTGGTGCGGTCGCGCGGGGCGCCCTCGACGGACTCACGGCAGCGCGTGCAGGAAGCGTTTCAGCCGCGGCAGATACCAGCGGTCACGGTCCAGCGAGAACGCCACTCGACCCGAGCGCCCCAAAACGTTCGCGCGCGGCACACAGCCGAAGTAACGCGAGTCGCGGCTGCGATCGCGACTGTCGCCCATCACGAAGTAGCTATCGGCGGGGACCTTCAACGTCGCGAATGAGCGCATCGCCGGAAGCTCTGGTGACAGGCACACCGGGTGGGCGTGCCCGGCCAGCGATTCCGTCGCGACAATCTGGCGAAGCATCCGGCCGTCTTCGGCGATCTCCTGAATGAAGTCGTTCGGGCCGGAGTAGGCTAGCGTCTGGCCGTTGATGCGGAGCTGGTTGTTGCGCAGTTCGATCGTGTCCCCCGGCAGGCCGACCACGCGCTTAACCAGTACGGTGCCATCGTCCGGGGCGCGGAACACGACGATCTCGCCGCGCTGCGGCTGCCCCCAGGTCGCCAGCCAGAGGCTGGTGAACGGTATACGCAGCCCGAAAGCGAGCTTGTTCACCAGGATGCGGTCGCCAATTTCGATCGTCGGGCGCATGGACCCGGTCGGCACGTCATACCAATCGGCCAGGGAGCCGCGCACCGTCCCGAGCACCAGCAATACCGGCAGGATCGGAATGAGCCATTGTCTCCAAAGATACTGCCCGGCGCGCGCCAGCCAGAATGGCGGCTTCCGCCGCGTGATTGGTGTGACCGCGGTTTCTGCGATGGGTTGGCGTTCGCACACGGAAGGGCACTCCTTGGGGGCCGGACCGGCACACGGGTAAGGACGCTCCATTGGTCCGTTTGGGTCCGAAAAAGGCCGGCGGCCCGGCGCGCCGCCGGTGCCGCTCGTTTCGAATTCGCTTGTGAGTCCCGAGTATTACGCTATTTCGGCCCGCCCCCAGGCGGAACCGAACGGAA
>CAYOHG010000514.1:2465-2809 GCA_964403685.1 uncultured Planctomycetales bacterium | reverse complement strand
GGATTCTCAGGGGTCACGGGTCACATCGGATGGCGGTATCATCCTTGTGCGCGAGTTGGATGAACGGTTGGGCCTGGGAGATCCATCGCAGAGCACCTGAGCGATCAGCGCCGCGGCAAGAACCTCGGGGGACACCTGAAAACCGGCCAATGAGGGACACCTCAAAACCGGCCAACGAAACCTAGGCAGGACAGAGTTGTTATACCCTGCCGGCGCACCCGCCGGCAACTAATTTTCACGCTTTGGACAGAGCTTGGCTTATACTGGTCGCACCTGGGCGGAAGATACGGCTCCGCAGGGATGCGACCGGAGCGCCGTCCCAGGGCCGGAATGCCGTGGGGGGG
>CAYOHG010000514.1:0-2455 GCA_964403685.1 uncultured Planctomycetales bacterium | reverse complement strand
CATTCTGGCGCGAAAGCGATAAATCCCGGGAGCGCGAGGGCAGCGCCCTCGCATTCATAAACGCCTCCGTTTCCTTATTGGGTTCCATCAGTTCGTCGCGGCGATCCGGGTGCGCCAGCTCTTGGGGCCGCACTTGAGCACGTGGCCATGATGGAGCAGGCGGTCCAGCATGGCGCCGACGGCGGCCACATCGGCAAGCAGTTTTCCCCAGTCGTCTACGGGTCTGTTGGACGTCAGCAGCGTGCTGGCGCGCTCGTAGCGGCGCATGATGATCTCCAGCAGGTCCTCGGCGGCGGTTTGTGGCAGTTTGCGCATACCGAAATCGTCGATGATGAGCAGTGCCACGGTGGAGACCGACTCCATGTACTGTTTGCGCGTGCCGTCCAGGGTAGCGTCGGCGAGTTCTTCCAGCAGGATGTGGGTTTCGCGATAGAGCACCTTGTAGCCTTGCCGGATGGCGGCCTGGCCGATGGCTTGGGCCAAGTGGCTCTTGCCCGTGCCGCCCGGGCCGAGAAACAGAGCATCTTCGCGGCGGCCGATGAAGGCGCCGGTGGCGAGGTCGAAGACCAGACTGCGGTTGATCTTGGCGTTGAAGGTAAAGTCGAAGTTGTCCAGGGTCTTGTTGGGGTCGCGGAAGCCGGCGTGTTTGCGGCGCCGTTCCAGCAGGCGGTCGGAGCGCCGGTTCAGTTCGTCGGAGACCAGCGTGGAAAGCAGGTCGAGGGGCGTCATGGGCTCGGCTTGTGCCTGCCTAAGACGGGTTTCCAGCACGCTGGCCATGCCGCCGAGGCGGAGCTGACGCAGCGCGCGTTCGAGTTCGATGAGATTCATTCGGGATAGTTCTCCTGACTCTTGTTGTCAATGAAGTCGCGGTAGAGGGTAAGTTGGCGGATGATGGGGTCCACCTGGCGAAGAGTGAGTTGGGGCCGGCGTTCCAGCCAACGGCGAACGAAGCGATAAGGGTTGGCGGGGACGCCGATTTCCAGGGCGGCGGCGCAGGCGTCGTCGGTAAGCGCGGCGCCGTGCTTCCGGGCCAGGCTGAGCAGGCCCTGAATCCGGCGGATGACGACGACGCCGTCCTGGCGGTACATGTGTTCGGCCAGCGCGCCCGTGTGGGAGCCAATCCTGGCGCAGCGCGCGAGCAGTTGCTGCGTGGTGCGGGGCGTGCGGGCGGGGCGGTCTTCCTGGGGGATGCGATAGCCGCCGCGCTGCTGGCGCAGGTGTTCTCGCAGCAGTTGCCCGGTGCGCGGGTCGAGCACGCGCACTTGGCGATCGTCCCACTGCACCTTGACGCCGCGGCCAATCCAGCCCGGTGGCGCGCTGTAGTAGGCGGCATCGACTTCCACGCAGCCATCGAGGTTTACCCGGCGGTCCCCGAATTGGTAATGGCGGAAGGGCTCGAGCGGCAGCGGAACCAGCGCGGGCTTCTCCTCGGCAAACATGGCCGCCACTTGGCGTTTGGTGGTGCCATGGATGCGCGTGTCGGCCCAGTTCTGCTCCCAGCGGTCCAGGTAAGCCTGGGCCTCGGCGAGGCTCTCGAAGCGGAGACCTTTGAGCGGAGTGTTTTTGGCGTGCCCGACGCTGCGCTCCACCTTGCCCTTGCGATCCGGGTCGCCGACGCGGCAGGGCAGGGCGACGGCGCCATAGTGGGTGAGCAGATCGCGGTAGAGCGGGTTGAGGGCGGGGTCGTAGATGTCGGGCTTGAGCACGCCCTCGCCGAGGTTATCCAGGACCACGGTTCGCGTGCTGCCACCGAGGCGGCGAAAAGCCTGTTCGTGAAGCTCGGCCCAGATCCGGGTACTGGATTGGAAGGTGAGCAGGCGGACGGCCTTGCGGGAGTAGCCGAGGGTGAGGACAAACATGCGGGTGCGGCGGTAGCGGCCGGAGAGCGGATCGCGGACCATGGGGCCGCTGCCGTAGTCGGCCTGCGACTCTTCGCCCGGTGGAGTAACGATGACGGGGCAGGACTCTGGACCGGAACGATGTCGCAACTGGCGGACGAAGCGCTTGACGCACTGGTAGCGGCCGGTGAAGCCGTGGTCATCGACGAGGTCCTGATAGATCGCCTTGGCGTTTCGCCCTTTGCTGAGGGAGAGTTCGATGAAATCGAAGTAAGGCTCGCAGGCGCTGGCGGTGGGGCTGCGGCCGGGCACGGCAACCGGATCGGCGTGGGTGGTCGCCTGGTTGGCCGCTGGGTCTGGGGGATCGCTGGGCGGGGTGCCGGCGTCAAGGTCGGGGGACACCGCATTGGCCGGTTTTGAAATGGGCGGGGAGTCGGGGGACGTCTCGTTGGCCGGTTTTGCCGGTGGCCTCCGGCCCCACGCTCTCGCCGGCCGGACGGCAACGCCGGCAGCTTTCAGATACGCGCCGGCAGTTTCCCGGCGGACCCCCGTTTCCTTTTCAATGCGCCGCAGCGGCCAGCCCAGCCGCCCCAACGCGATCACTTGTTGTCGCTTCT
>CAYOHG010000513.1:0-2811 GCA_964403685.1 uncultured Planctomycetales bacterium | reverse complement strand
GTGCTCGCCTGATCGATCGAGATGAATGCCCGATTCGACGGTCCCCACGAGAATCCTTCGCCCGGCTCATCCGCGAATCCCCAGAACAGCCCTACGCTGCCATCCTCCGACAGCGACACGAACGGGTCGCGCCCGGCCTCATCCGGCGGCGTCCGCAGGCGCACGCGCAGGCGCGCTTCAAAGTCGCCGTAGCGCCCGCGGTCAAAGCACAGACTCTGCACTCCCTGAAAAAGCATCGAATCGTGTCCCGCGCTGCGCTCCTGCTTGGAGAATGGAAAACAGTGAACGGCGTCCGCCGCTGGCAACTCCGCATCCGCGCGCCTGGCCGGCGCCCACCAGCTCCACCCCCCGATCTGGTGCCACGCATCGGTCGTGAACGGGTCATATTCACCGCTGAGCAGTTGCCCCCAGACCGGTGCGGCCTCGGCGGCCAGCGCGGGCATCCACGCCGTCGCCGGGCCGTTGCGCACCCGCAGCGCAACTTCCTCGGGCAACCGGTCGTCGGCATCGATCCGCTCCAGCGGCGCCGCCAGCCGCACCATACGGCCGCCTAGCAGTTCCAGCGACGCCAGCGGATCGGGCGACTCCGACCAAATCGAAACAAAGCGGGCGCGCGGCGGGAAATCCGCATTCTCGATGCGAAGCGTCAGCGGCTTGCGGACCGGCCGCCCGAGCGGCCAGAGCGCCGCCACCAGGTCGTCGCCCACCGTGGCGATGCGCACCACGTACTCGATCCCTGGCAGCGGGTGGAGGCGCATCAGGTTGCCGACATGACGCCCGCCCCCGTCCGCGTCGATGTAGGTGAATTCACTGTAGATGCCCAGGCCGGTCGGCTGCTGTCGCAGCGTCAGTTGAACCGCATCGGTCGCGTCCGGATTGGCGCCGATGCGCACCCGAACCGCTCCGTGCGGCCGTCGCACGAGGATGTGCAGGTCGAGCGCGAAAGCCTCCCACCCCGCGCCCGATTGCGCAATGGCGTACGAATGCCAGCGGCTCGGTTCGAGCTCCCCATCCCGCAGTTTGAGGAACGGGTACGGCGCCTGCTCGTTCAGGCGCGGCCCGAATGGCGTCCACGCGGCGCTCGTCAGCGGAAGCTCCGTCTGCTCGATTGCGCGCGCCGTCGTCGGCGCCGCCCAGCCCGAGCCGCGCGCGGGAGCCGGGAACATCCACGTCCCCGCCGCCCATGCCAGCGCGATGATCACGGACAGCCCGCCGATCGCAAGCCCCGCGCGCAGCGGCCAGGTCCGGCGCGGTGGGCGACAAACGTACTCCGTCGCGTCGATCAGATCCTGCACCGACCGCAGCCGGCGGTTGGCACTCGGATCGGTCGCGCGGTCGATGATCTGGATCGCCGCCGTCAGTGCGCGGGAAGGATTCTCCAGTAGTGCGGTCGGCAACCGTGGGAAGTTGTCCGGCCGCTCGCCGCTGATCAACTCGTACAGAATAATCCCCAGCGCATAGGTGTCGTCCGCCGTCCCCTGCGGCGTGAGATATCCACTGGTTCCGCCGGTCGTGCTGGTCAGCGACCCAACCAGCCCGACGTCAAACAGGCGCGGCTCGCCGTCAACGAAGAGGACGTTTTCCGGCTTGAGGTCGTGATGCGCCAGCCCCTCGCGATGCAGCCGCGCCACGCCGCGGGCGAGCTTGCCGATCAGCTCCAGCGCCTCGCGGGCCGGGAAGCGGCCTGAGTGCTCCAGCACCGACCGCAGCGTCAACGGGCGATACGCGTCCGCGCTACAGCGCGGGTCGACATCGGCCAGCTCCATGACGTAGTAGAAACCGTCGTCGAGCTCGCCCACCGTGTGAATCGCCAGCAGGTGCGGGTGGTTGTGGGCGCAGCGCTGGTAGCGCCGCACGCCGTTCAGCTCGACCTGCTCGCGCGCGCTGGCGTCGCGGCGGACGATCTTGATGGCCCGCCGCACGCCCGTGAGCTGCTCGGTCGCCAGCCACACCTCGCCGAACCCGCCGGCGGCGATGAACTGCGTAAGAACATAGTTGGGGATGCCGCTGGCGGACGCGCCGTCGCGGGCGCGTTCCGGGCGCATAGCGGCGGATTGAGTCGGCCCAGAACTCATGCACCTGCCCGCGTGCGAACCGAACTGGCTCGATCTTAGCAGGCGGGTGGGGGGCCGCTCAATGCTGACTGGTCGTGCCGCTCGCCTGCGCCGAGCGCGTAGCGTGCAGGGCCGAGGCACGGTCCGAGACTCGCCGCACCAGTGCCGCATCCTGCTCGCGGGCGGCGTCGAGCCGCTGAACGCCACGCACCAGCACGTCCCAGCAGGGCAGCTCGGCCAGTCGCCGCGCGCAACGGTGGCAGGCTTCCAGGTGGCGTTCCAGGGCCGTGGACTGCTCCGGCCCCAGCGTTCCATCGGCCAACGCGACCAGCAGCGACTCGCCGGGACAGGAATTCATGGTTCGCACTCCTCGCGCTCGATTTCCGCGATGATCGCCCGTAACTGCATCAGTCCACGCGACTTGGCCAGGTACACCGCATCCACCCTGATTCCCAGCAACCGCGCAACATGCTCCGCCGGCTGATCCTGAAACGCGTACAGGTCGAGCGCCTGGTAGGTCTGCGGGCGGAGACGGCGCGCCAGCTCCCGGCGGGCCAGATCGAGCACGTGCTGATTCCATTCCGCGTCGATCAGCGCGTCAATCTCCGCCTGAATCGTGCACTCCTCCACCGGGTCAGCCACGGACAGCCCCCTCTGCTGCCGCTCACGCCGCCGAAGATCGAGAATCTTGTGGCGAATCACGCCGTGCAGCCAGGCACGAAACGGCCCCTTCTCGCGGCTGAAGGGCGCGGTGAGC
>CAYOHG010000512.1:0-2827 GCA_964403685.1 uncultured Planctomycetales bacterium | reverse complement strand
GCACTGATCGCCCCGTCGCGTGAGATCACCTTTTCGTTTGACTGGCCGCGCATCAGCGCGGCTCGCGAGCGTTTCGCCGGCGGCCAGATCGTTCGCGGCCGGTCCTGGACCGACCCGCAGGGACAGGAGTGGTACCCCGCGCTCTACGACCTGCGCGAAATGACCTATGTGCCCCCCGATTTCGCCCCGTCGTTCTCGCTCGACGCCGCCGAAAGCTGTCGCAACACGGCCGACCGGGCGGCGCTGCGCTGGGGCAGCAGCATTTTCAACGGCACAGCTTACGACCTGGCGGCGGGGATCCCACTGCTCCAGTATTTCGGCGGCGTTGACGATTACGCCCTGCGCGGCCCGAAATACAGCATCGAGCAGCAGCGGCAGATCGTGCAGATGATCGACGTGTTCCTGCGGCAGGCGCCCGAGCCGCAGATGATCCCGCTGTATCCTTGAACCCGGCCGCACGGCACGCCTGACCTGCTGGTGCCTCGCGGTCATAATGCCGCGATGCACATCTGCCACGTCATCACGCGCCTGATCGTCGGCGGCGCGCAGGAAAACACCCTGCTCTCGTGCGAAGGGCTGGCGGCCCGCGGGCACCGCGTCACGCTGGTCAGCGGGCCGACTCGCGGGCCCGAGGGCAGCCTGGTCGAGCGCGCCCGCGCCGGCGGATACGAGTTCCTCGAGCTGCCCGAGCTGATCCGCAGGGTGAACCCCTGGTACGACGCCCGGGCCGTCCGCGAGCTGCGCGCCCGCTTCGAGCGCCTCCGACCCGACGTGGTTCACACCCACAGCAGCAAGGCCGGCATCGTCGGACGCTGGGCCGCGCACCAGGCGCGCGTGCCCATCATCGTCCACACGATTCACGGCATGAGCTTCAACCGCACGCAGCCAGCGACGGTGCGCTGGATGTACGCGACGCTCGAGCGCTGGGCGGCGCGCCGTTCCCACGCGATCGTCGCCGTCGCGGACGCCATGATCGAGCAGAGCGTCGCTGCGCGCATCGCCCGCCGCGAGAAGTTGCGGACCATCTACTCCGGCATGCAGACCGCGGACTTTGACCCCGCGCGGCACGATCGCGCCGCGGTCCGGCGGCGCTGGGGTTTCAGCGCCGAACATGTCGTGGTTGGCACCGTGGCTCGGCTGTTCCGTCGCAAGGGCTATGAGCAGTTGCTTCCCATCCTGCACGCCGCCGCGCAGCGTGAGCCGCGGCTGCGCTTTGTGTGGGTAGGTGACGGCGCGCAGCGCGGGCAATACGAGGCCGAGCTTGTGCGGCTCGGCCTGCGCGAACGGACGGTGTTGATGGGGCTGGTCGGTCCTCCCGGAATTCCCGAGCTGCTGGCGGGATTCGACATCCTCGCGCATGCCTCGCAGTGGGAAGGGCTGCCGCGCGCCGTGGTCCAGGCCCTGCTGATGCAGGTTCCCGCGGTCGCGTTCGCGATCGACGGCACTCCCGAGGTCGTGCTGAACGGGCGCACCGGTCTGCTCGTGCCGCTGAACGACCTGGACGCGTTCGCTGGCGCGATCTGCGAACTCGCTGGCGATGCGCAGCGGCGGCGTGAGATGGGCACCGCGGGCCGGGCGCTGTGCCGCGAGCGATTCGACGCGGATGTTATGGTCGATCAGCTCGCGGCGCTCTATACACAGCTCGCGCTGAGAAGCTCCTGAGCCGCGCGCTGGGGCGTCAGGCTCCAGTCGGCGCCGCAGGCGGGATCGCCTTGCAGGGCACGCGCCCGCGGCCCCAGCGGTCGCCAGACCTGAGCCCGCGTTGGACCGAACACGGTCACCGTCGCCACGCCGAGCAGCGCCGCAAGGTGCGACGGGCCGGCGTCGTTTCCGAGCAGCACATCCGCGCTGCGCAGCAGCGTCGTCAGCTCCTGCGCGGACTCGATCTCATGCGTTGCGAAGCGCGATTGCAGTCGGCGCCGCACTTCAGCCGCGAAACGCTCGCGTTCGACCGGACCCAGCACGAATTCGATGGTGCCACCGAGCTCCTGGATTCGCTCGGCCGCCTCGCCGAAGCACTCCAGCGGCCAGCACTTGGCGGCGCCCCCGCTGCCGGGGTGAATCAGCACGCGCGGCCTGTGCCGTGGATTGGCCGTGTCGGTCGACTGGCTGCGCGCGGCGCGGGCGCGAACCGCACAGGCGTCGAGCAGCAGCCCTTGCTGCCGCAGGCGCTGGGTCCACTGCTCGCAGATGTGCGCAACCGATTCGGGATCGGACCGCACGTCCAGACTGTGAACCGCGCGAGCGCCCAGCTTGCGCAGTCGCTGCTCAATAGCCGAATCCGCACCGGACAGCGCGTTCAGCACGCGTCGACCGTCGAACAGGGCGCGCAGCCCGGCCGGCGGTTCCACGGCTCCTTCCGTATACAGCCAATGCAGGCCGAGCCCCTCGCTCGATCGCTGCCGAACGCGCGGCCGCAAGGCGCTCAGGTCGCCCGGATCGATGCGCGAGATGACGTTGATCCCGTGCTGGGCTGCGCCGGGCAGCCGCCGCGCAAGCTGAATCGTCAGCACCAGGTCTCCCAGTGCTCCGCCGTGCAATACCAGCCAGTCGTGCAACACGCTTGATCCTAGCGGAAGCTGCTGCCGCGCCCGGTCATGGCAAGCGTGCGCCTCACGCCCTTCGGCACGGTTGCGTCGCCACGCGGGCGAGCGCGAAACGCGGCCGGAAACAACGCTTGGATTATCCCGGACCGCTGGCCGAGTCGGAAGCACCGGGCGCGGTTGCCGTGGCGGTGATCCGCGCCGGCCGCAGCGCGAACGACAGGGCGACGAGCGCCCCGACCGCGCCGGCCGGCCAGTATCGAATCAGCGAGCCACCGTCACCC
>CAYOHG010000511.1:0-2828 GCA_964403685.1 uncultured Planctomycetales bacterium | reverse complement strand
CGCCTGAGCTTCCTTCAGACTGACGGTCACGCCGGCTTCGATCGCCTCCGGGTCGACGGTGAGGTACTCGATGCGCACGCGGTCCGGCAGCCGGTAGCCGAAACCCATCGCGTCGTCCGTCGGCTGGGCGGCCTGGTCCTTGTACTTTTCGAAGTGCGCCGCGAGCTCGGCTTCGGTCGGCTCCACGATGGTCGGCAGAAACGCGCGGGCGTCCAGCATGGCCAGCCGCACCGAGGCGTCCTGGCTGCGGTTTTCATAGAGCTTCTCAAGCCGCGGGCGCGAGGCGCCGTAGGCGGCCTCGACCTGGTATTCGGCGTAGCGGTTGGCCGCCAGCACGCGCCCGATCGCCGCGTAGAACCCGCTCAGGCTCAGGCGGGTATTCCGCCGCGCTGCGTCCACGCGGGCCGGGTCGATGGCGAACTGCGTGAAGAGCTGCTCAACCTGCTCGGCGGAGACCTCAAAGCCCATTTGGCGGGCCTCCTCGAGCAGCAGGAACGGCGTGACGACGTCCGGGCCGCGCTCGTACATCTGCAGCGGCGGAACCGAAATCCCGAACGCGCTGGCCAACTGGTAGTCGTCGCGAGCCGACTGGACCTGGCTGTTCAGCACGCGCCGGCCGAACACGGTTCCGTGGGTAACGTCGTAGTCCCCGCGGCTCATGCCACTCTGCTGGAGGATGTCCGACAGCAGGAAGATGACGAGCAGCAGGGCCATGACGACCAGCACGAGCGTGCGGCCGGAGTTTCGAAAGACACGCGTCAGCGACATGCGACCATCCCTCGGATGCCCTTCGAGCCGTTGGGCCGCGGCCCTGGCCCGGTAAACGCCGTTGAATTGGGCGATCATAAAGTAACTCGGGCGGAAAACAAGCAAGTGCGGTTGCCGCCACGAATTCCATATCGAATGTTTTCCGCAGGGGTTGGCGCCGCCGCGGCCCGGGCTAGCTGAGGGACCTGTGGGCGCCGGGTGCGTTGTTTCGGCCGGGCCGACCCCCACCCGAAAGGCACCGCCATGAGACACTGGTACCGGGTAGCCCGCTGCTGTACGCGTTTGCTCAGCGACGAGTCCGGCCCTACGGCGACGGAGTACGCCGTCTTGCTGGCCCTGGTGCTGGTCGTGATCGTCGCAAGCGTTGGCGCCCTCGGCACCAGCCTCAACGGCGAATATCAGAACATCACAGGTACGCTGTTTCCGTAAACCCGGGGGCCCGCTCCGATGTACGCCGACTTCACACACATCTGGGTGCTGGTCGTGATCTGCGCGGCGTTCTGCGGCTGGTGGCTCTCGCTGCGCCCGAATGCCAGTTTCCGGAACATCGGCGGGACGATGCAGATGCTCATCGGGTTGATGATCGTGCTGATGTGCCTGCTGGCGCTGGATGGTCAGGGCGGGCTGCTGGTTCGCCGCTCACCGCCGCCCAACACGGTCGCGCTGGGCGTCGCGCGCGGAACGTCAGGCACTGGTCAGGCACCCAACGCCGGGCTGCCGCGCTGATGAACCCACTCACCGGCGACCCGCAAGAGCGCTTCGGGATAGCCCTCGCGCTCCAGCACCCGTAGCGCGTTGCGCGTCAGCGCCGGCCCCTCGCGCAGGCGATAGTCAAACACCATCCCGCCGTCCGACAGGTTCTCCTCGAAGTGCACATTGCGGGCGGTCTGCCCGTCGGCCAGGGCCGTCAGGGCGCGATCGTGCGTTGCAACCAGGAAATAGTGCGGCGGCGATCGCAGGAGGTGCTGCACCACCGCCACGCTGGCGGCGGTCTGCTCCTCGGAGTTGGTTCCGCGGAAAGGCTCGTCGATCAGACCCAGCAGCGGCGCTGCTCCGGCCGGCGGCAGCACAAGCCGCCGCAGGTGCCGCACTTCCGCCAGAAAATAGCTCTCCGCGCTGGACAGGCTGTCGCGTACGCGCAGGTCGGTGATCGGCCGGGTGGTCGGGGACGCCATCTGCCGCGCGCAGGCTGCGCATCCGACCTGGGCCAGCAGCACATTGACGCCGACCATCCGCAGGAAGGTGCTTTTTCCCGCCATGTTCGAGCCGGTGATGATCCAGACGCGCCGCTGGGGCGTAAGCCAGAGGTCATTGCCGACGACCTTCCGCGGATCGACCAGCGGATGCCGGCCGTCGATAATCCGCAGATCGCCGTCGGCGAAGCTCGGAAAACACGTGACCGGCTGCTCGTGTGAAAAGCAGGCCAGGCTGCACAGTGCGTCCAGCTCCACCAGCGCCGCGACACCCGCCAGCAGCTCACCCCGTTTCGCGCTGGCCAGCGCCGCGATCGACACGCCGATGTGGACATCGGCCAGTACCAGCAGGTTGAGCAGGAACTGCACCCAGCCGCCGGACTCGGTCCAGCCGGCCCGTCGGGCCAGGTGGGTCAGCACGCGGGCGCGATCCAGCCGCTACAGGGGGGCGCGCAGCGCGGCGAGGGCCGGATCGTCGGGCAGGCCGCGCGCACCCCCGTGTACCGCCGTCTCCAGCGCGCGCAATACCCACGCGGTTTCGCTCCAGTGCGTCTGCACGTCGCGCAGCCGGCCGCGCAAGACGATCGTCACGATCAGGTTGACCGTCAGCACCAGCAGCGCGAAGCTTCCGCTCGATGGCGCGCCCGCCACCGCGGCGCCGACCGCGGTCGCCAGCAGCAGCCCGCTCAGCAGCGACCACGCCGCCAGCACAACATAGGGCACGTGCAGCCGCAGGGGCTGATTCTCGGCGAACGCACGCAGCGCCCGTGGCAGCCGGGCATGCTCGGTTCGCAGCGCAGCCAGCCCGCTCATGGACAAGCTCAACGGCAGCGGCGTCCGGGACGGGTTTGGCAGGCGCCGCGGCGG
>CAYOHG010000510.1:0-2829 GCA_964403685.1 uncultured Planctomycetales bacterium | reverse complement strand
GTATGCGCCCATGGCCGCCGACGGCTGCCTGGGATCGAACGCTGATGGCACTGGTCGACAGCCTGTACGCCTGGTTGAGCGAGGGGCCGACGCCCGACTGCGACCGCATTCTGGCGTCCGGCCTCGAGCACGCCGAGCCGGCCTACGCCGAGCGCATCCGGCGGGTGCTGCTCGAACGGCACAACGCGGCGGCCTGGTCGGTGTTGGTCGGCCTGTACGGCGAACTTCCGGCGGCCGAGATCGCGCAGCTCCGGCAGGATTCGGCGCTGCTGCGCGAAGCAATCGCCGGTGCCTGCCGGGCGCCGTTGGCGCACGCCCGGCTCAACGCGCTGCGCGCGCTGGAAGCGAATCTGTCGCCGCGCATGAGCTACCTGCTGCCCGACGCGATGCTGGATCGCTCGACCGAATCGCGCGTGCTGGCGGGGAAGCTGCTGAAGCGCATGGCCGAGCAGGTCCTCGATGCCGCCGACTCGAGCGCCAACCGTTGCGATGAGCAGCCCGATGAGGTGCCGGTCAGCGGCGAAACCCCCGTCGAGCTGACGACGGAGTCGAGCCGCCCGGCGGTCGACGCCACGCAGCGGCGCCTGTTCGTGGCGTCGCTGTGGGAGGCGCTACGCAGTTTCGACGGCAATCACCGGCTGGAAGTTCTGGAAGTATCGCTCTGGTTCGCGCGCGACCTGGGCCGACGGCTGTGGGACCGGCTGAATTCGCTGCGTTCGCGAGCCGGAGTGATTATCGCCGACCATATCTGGGCGTGGAACGACCGGCGGCTGGCGGGTTTCCTGCTGCTGGCGCTGCGTGATCCCTCGTGGCGCTCGACGGCCCTGAAAATGCTGCGCGGCTGGCAGGACTTGGACCACGCTACCGAGCTGCTGCGTCACACGAGCTTGCTGTCCGACCCGCAGATCGCTCATCAGCTTGGGCTCTTCCGGTCGGTGCCGTGGTTCGTCGCTT
Organism: uncultured Planctomycetales bacterium; assembly: GCA_964403685.1. GTDB lineage: Bacteria > Planctomycetota > Phycisphaerae > UBA1845 > Fen-1342 > CAYOHG01. The sequence continues at coordinate 1,875 of CAYOHG010000510.1, read as the reverse complement.
CGGATCGGTCGATCCGTTCGTTTCCGTCTCACCTGCGGCATCACATACCGCGCTGGATCAGCGTGCTGGGGTACCCCGAGGCCCAGAAGCTCAGCATCCTGGTTCGCTGGGCGCGAGAAGACGACGCCGGGGTCCAACGCGGCGCGATGTACGCCTTGGCCACCCTGGAGACGCCCGAGGTCATCAGCGAGTTCGGGCGACTGTCGGAAAGCCAGTCGCCGCTGGCGCGCTTCGCGCGCTGGTACCTGCGCGGCCGCGAATCGCGATTGCTGAAACGGGCGGCGCGGGCGGCAAGCAGCCCCGAGCGCGCCGCCGAAGCCGCCGCCGCCGATCCGGCCGTGAATGGCAGCCCGCCAGCCGAGGCGGCGGCGACGGTGCTCCATGACGCCGGAGATTCGACCGAGAACTTCGACCTGCTCTGGCAGACCTGCCGGCGGGCCGAAGCGCAGGAGCGCAGTGCGCTGGTCGAAGCGGTGCGCGACCACGCCGACCACTGGCGCGAGCCGCTCGTGGCGCAACTACGTTCCAGCGACCCGCGCAATCGACTGCTGGCGCTCCAAGTGATCAGCACCGCGAACCTGGCGCGCGCCTTCGGTAGCGATCTGCTGCCGTTGCAGCGGGATCCGGTCAGCTCGATCGCCCGGCTGACGCAGTCGCTGCTCGCCAACCTGGCCAGCGCGGCGCCCGGTGACGCGGCGTCCGAGCCGGACGCGCAGCTCGACGCCGCGCAGGAGAATCCCGAGCTCAACCCGATCGACGCACGCTGCGAGCTGCGGACACTGCTACAGCAGCTTAGCAGCGGCGCGAGCCGTCCCACCGATCAGACCGTCGGGCGGCTGCGCACGCTGCTGCGGGCCGCGTGCGCTACGCCGCACTCGCCGCGCCCGGAGGCTTTGGCATCATGACGCGAGTCGCATGGATCCTGGCGCAACGCGACCAGCAGTCCCTGCTGGACTCCTTTCGCGAGGCCTTCGCCCGCGGGCCAGCGGGCAATCAACTGGTCCTGATCATCGGCGGCGTGCTGGCGTTGATCGCGTTCGTCTGGCTCTGGGTTCGTTTCCTCGATCGCGAAGCCCGGGCGCGACGCACGCCGGACTACCTCACGCGCGCGATCGACCTGCTGGGTTTTTCCGAGGAGGATCGCCGCGACTTGCGCACACTGGCCCGTCTGGCGCGCCTGCCACACCCGGCCGCCATGCTGTTGTCGCCGGAAAACCTCGCCATGGCCGTGCGGCGTGGGAGCGGCGCGCAGGCCGATCCGCGGCTGGAAGCCCGCCTGCGTGCTCTATCCGTACGGCTGTTCGGCGAGCCGCTGCCCGGATCGATCGCGCCGGCCAAGCCCGTACGCGTGACGGCCCGCGGCAGCCAAGCGAAACCCGGCGGTGCCCGGAGTTGACCCCCGCACCGGCGAACCTTCCGCACGCGGACGGATTACGCCGGCGGGGCGACACGTTGACGGGAATCGCGATACGCCGCCCCCGCGAAAATGAGCGTCGCCAGGCCGTAGCCGGCGGCGATACCCAAGGCGCGATCCGCAAAGACCGTCCGGGAACCAGCGCTGACCGCCTCGGCGGACGCGCTGGTCGTAGTGCTCGTCGCGGGTGACTCGCGCGCGGCGCCCGTCTGGCGGGTCGCGGTCACGCGCACTTCGACCTGCTGCCAGCAGAAATACTCGCGAATGTCGTTGTTGCTCTCGACCCGGTAGGCGTGCAGCAGCCCCAGGGCCGTCAGCACGGTCGCCGCCGCACACCACGACGCCGCGACGCGATAACGGCCGTCGATCAGGGCTGCGCCGATCGCGGCGAGGATCAGCGTGGTGATGAACCAACTCGAATTGGCGCCGGTCAGCGCGACCATTCCGGGCAAGGTGGCGAC
>CAYOHG010000509.1:0-2839 GCA_964403685.1 uncultured Planctomycetales bacterium | reverse complement strand
CTATTTGCAGATCGGTGGAGATTCCGCCTTCGCCTACGACGCCGCGCTGTACTACGCCTGGGCCAACTACCGGTTTTCCGACGCGGTCCAGTTCAAGGCCGGCATCTTCGACCTGGCCACGACCCGCCACACCATGAGCGACGACGGCGCGCAGCACTTCGTCGACCGGCCGGTGATGGACGCGGTCATGGGGCTGGGGACCGGCCTGGGCGTGCGGTTCTGGGGCCAGTGCGCCGACAAGCGGATCGAGTACTTCCTCGACGTGGTCAACTCCACGTCGGACGGAGAATTCGCCGCGCTCGGTCGAACGATCACCAACGATCCGGCCGAGCTGGACGGCAACCCGGCGATCGCCGCCAAGCTGCTCTGGCACGCGCTGGGCGAGAATCCCTCGGCCGATTTTCTCGGCGACTCGGATATTGAATTCCACGAATCGCCCGCGCTGGACTTCTGCTTCCATTATGTGTTCAACGACGACCAGGGCGACGTTTTCACCACGCGCCTGCCGTATCCCCGCGCCGCCCGCCTGGGAATGGGCGGCTACGGGCTGACCACCACCAACGGGACGCAGATCAATCAGTTCGGGACCGACGTCGGATTCAAGTGGCAGGGCTTTTCGCTGTTGGGCGAGTACGCTCTGCGGCTGGTCGATCCGCGCCGCGCGTTCCGCACGCCGTTCACGCCCCTTTCGGTGCTGACGGGCGAGACGTCCACCGTCGCGCAACACGGGGCACTGGTCAGCGCCGGCTACTTCCTGCCGATCCCCGGTCTCGAGAAGCAGCTTGAGGTCGTGGCGCGCGTCGGCGGCATCTCCACGCTGGCCGAAGGTCAGGAGGGAACCTGGGAATACGCGGCGGGCGTGAACTACTACCTGAAGGGTCACAACGCCAAGCTTCAGGCCGACGTCACGAAAATCTACGAGGTTCCGATCAGTTCGCCCTACAGCAGCCTGGCGAACGTCAACGACGACGCGCTGGTCTTCCGGGTCCAGTGGCAGATTGCGTTCTAGCGCGCCGGCGGGCACCCGCAGCCATGAAGGCCGCGGAGTCCGCCAGGGTTGCAAGCTCATCGAGTGAGCTGCGTTCGCTGGCGAACTCCGCGGCTCGGCGTGCAACGTCGGTCGCGATCTGCTTCCGAGCGGATGACGCGCGATCAGACTACGGTTGGTTCGCGCTTCAGCAGCTCGCACCAAACGCAATCAGTAGCTGGCTCAAGTCGGTCAGGTCAACCTGTCCATCGCCGTTCAGATCGCCGTCCGCCGGGCCGCCGGCCGCCCCGAAGTGCGCCAGCAGCGTCGAAAGGTCGGTCAGGTCGACGACGCCGTCGCCGTTGAGGTCCTCCGGGCAGTCGTTCGGCGGCAGCGGAATGCCCGCGGCGCGCGGCCCACCCAGGGCGGCGACCTCGGCTGAGTCCATGGCGTAGTCGCGGACCTGAATGCTGCTCACGAACCCGCGGTGCGTCTCGTAATCCTCATCGGCGAACATCAGCAGATGGTCGCGCCCAATAGCTTCGTTCGTGCTGAGCGCGCGCTTTCCGTCGAAACCGCTGGCGGGCTGCACAACCGGGCCGACCACGCTGTCGTCAGCAAAGATTACGTACTTGGTCATCGCGTCCGCGACCGTATCGACCGTGACGACGATGCGCAGCCAGGTCGCCTCGAGCGCACTGAATTCAGTCCCGTCGTAGGAACCATCATCGCCCAAGGCGGCGTCCGCGGTCCGAATGAACAGCATGGCGTCGCCGTCATTCAACGGCCAGCTCTGGTAGATCGAAATCCAGTCCGCCGAATGTCCGGCCGGCGGGGTGAAGTAGTCGTCGACCGAGAAGTACACGTCCGTGATCAGGCTGTACTGATTGACCTTCACGCCCCCGCCATTGGCGTTGGCCCCGTGCGGGAACTGATAGCCCGTGCAGGGAATCGCGGCGTCAAAGCGCATGCCATTGGCCGGACCATCGGGAAGATTTGGGATGCCCAGCGCGGCGCTGCTGACGAACTGCGTGCTTGCCAGCAGATCCTGCGGGCAATCCGTCGTGGCGCAGCCCGCGGTGACCGCATTCCAGTATTGCAGGTCATTGCCCACGGTGGCGTGGAGGCCGTCGGCGGGGTTCTCGAAGTCCCACTGACCGGCGACGCCGGCGCCGCCGGGGATGTTACCGGCGGACGCCCCGCCCAGGGCGCCGACCTCGGTGGCGTCCATCGCGTAGTCGCGGATCTGAATGCTGCTGACGTAGCCGGTGGTCGTCTCGCCGCTCTCGTCGCTGAACACGAACGACGGCAGGCCCTCAACGGAGTCCGAAAGCGACCAACGGCCGTCCAGCCCGCTGGAAAGCGCCTGCGTCCCCACCAGCACGCCGTCGACGTACTTGTTCAGCGTGCTGGTTGTCAGATCGAACGAGAACACCAGGCGATACCAGGTGTTCGCGGCGATGGCACCGGCGTATTCGCCGCTGATGCCGATTCCGTTCGCCGAATCTACGAACAGGTCGCCGTCGTTGCTGTTGCAGTTGCTGGTCTGCCACAGCGAGCGCCACTGCGCATCCGCCTCGAGCGGATACAGCACGTCCATGATCAGCGTGTACTGGTTGACGTACAGCCCCCCGCCGTTCGCCGCGATCCCCGGCAGCATGGCGTAGCCGTTGGCGGAATCGGCGGCGGCGAACTTCATCACGCCGCTGGCCCCGCCGGCCAGGGCCGGCAGTCCGAAGCTGGCGCTGCTGCCGAACTGGGTCTCGGCCGGCAGGTCCTGGTCGCTGGTGGGGCGAAACCAGATTTCCGCGTCCGCTCCGACGGTGGCGTTGAATCCGTCGGCCGCGTTCTCGAAATCCCAGTGTCCGGTGA
>CAYOHG010000508.1:0-2844 GCA_964403685.1 uncultured Planctomycetales bacterium | reverse complement strand
TCGTCTCATCGTTGTAGCGGGGCCGGGCGCGCGAGTGTCCGGCCCCGGGTGTTTTTGGACCGGCGCTTCCGGCGTCAGTCCTGGGACGGCGATCCACCGCTTGCCGTTCCTTCCTCGCGCGCGACGCGCAGGTGCAGCAATTCATCTTCCGCCAGGGCGCGCTGCGATTCGAGCACCAGCCCGTCGAGGGCCGCTCTCAAATGCGTCTCGGCCTCGGCCCAGCGGCGCAGATAGCGCGAGTAGATCAACCCGGTCAGCAGGCGCACCTGGGCTGCATCGGGCGATTGTCCGTACGCCGCCAGGAAGGACTCGTAGGTCCGCGCGGCCCGCTCGTGATGCTCAGACTGTGCCAGGAAGTTGGCCAGCTCAAGCAGTTCGCGCCGCGGCAGCACGTACTCCGGGTTGATCGCCAGCAGTTCGTCGAGCAGGCGTGTCGCCGTTTCGAAGTCGCGCTCGATGATCCGATCCACAACGCGCTCACGCAGCGCGTCGGTTCCATGCGTTGCCGGACGGGGTTCCGGGAGCGGCACGGAGTGACTCTCGCGGACCGTGCCGAGACGGTCGCCAGTCGGGGCGAACGGGCCGATCCCGCTGCGGCGCTGCCAGCGGTGGACCAGCGCCAGCATGTCGAATTGGTTTCGTGGCAGGGCCCGCAGCCCGAGCATCAGCATGGCAATCAAAAAGCCGAACGCATAGCCGCCCAGGTGCGCCGAGTAGGCCACGTTGGAGATCATCCCGCGGCCGCTGTCGATGTAGGGTGCCAGGACGTTGTCCCAGAGTATGATTTTGAAAACGATCACGACCAGCGCCGGCAACTCCAGCATCGTGACGACGAAAAACCACAGCAGCAGCGTGATCCGCACCTTGGGAAACAGCACCAGGAATGCCGTCGTCACCGCCGCGATCGCACCCGATGCGCCGACCATGGGCGTCTGGCTGCTGGCGGTGAAGACCACTCCGGCCACCACGCCGCCGGCGAGGTAGAAAAGCGCGTAGTTCCGCGAGCCCATACGGTCGCAGACGGCATTGCCGAAGATCCACAGGAAGAACATGTTGCCGAGCAGGTGCGTCAGGTCGCCGTGGCGGAACTGATACGTCACGTACTCGTACAACATCGGAGCCGCCGCATTGAGCGCCGGCAGCGCCTCGTGAACGCCGCGCACGTGCAGAACGTCGCCGGCCAGAAAGATCAGGACATTCAGAATGATGATGGCGTAATTGCCGACCGGCGGCTTGTGCAGGCGGACGTCGGTGCCGACAGGTAGAAACATCGGATTTCGTGGGTCTCCGTCCCGCTCCGCGCCGCAAGCCGCCCGCGCGGTGGTATTCTTTCGCCGCCGGTTCCAATTGCCAACTGCGGTTGGAATCTTCGGCGGTGCCGCTCAGTTGCCGAGCAGCACGCGGGCCAGCAGCGGTTGCTTAATGCGTTCGCCCTTGCGGTGCCGGCCGGCCTTGAACGAGTGCCCGGCCTGCGGCGCGATCAAACGGTTGGGGTCGACGATCCGCTCCCCCTCGTATTCAAAGGCGCCGTTCTCGACCATGCGACGGGCCTCGGACTTGCTGATCTCCCGTTCGTGCGCCAGCCAGGTCAGCTTCCATGCCGGCAGCTCGCCGTTGACGAATTCCCCGGCGGGCAAGTGCACGTCGATCACTTCACCGGCGGTGCGGGCGCTGAAGCGGGCGTTCCACCAGTCCGCCGCTGTGCGCATGGCGTCGGCGCCGTGCAGCCGCTCGCCGATCGTGCAGGCCAGCAGCCGCTTGGCGTTCATCGGGTGTTCAGCGAGCGCGCCGCGCCATTCCGCTTCCGGCAGGTCCGTCAGCAACGTGAACCACTCGGGCATCAGCTCATCGGGAATCTGCATCGTCTTGCCGAAAACCTGCGTAGGCGGATCGGTGACGCCGATGTAGTTGCCCAGGCTCTTCGACATCTTCTGTGTGCCGTCGGTGCCGCGCAGCAGCGGCATGATGAGCACAATCTGGGGCTCCTGACCGACCTGACCTTGCAACTCGCGGCCGACGAGATTGTTGTAGGTCTGATCGGTCCCGCCCAGTTCGACGTCGGCCTGGATGTTGACCGAATCCCAGCCCTGCACCAACGGGTAGAGCATCTCGTGCAGGCTGATGGGCGTCTCCGCTTCATGCCGCAGCCGAAAATCCTCGCGCTTCAATATCTGTTGCACGGTCATGCGGCTGGTCAGGCGAATCACGTCGGCGAAGGTCATCGGGTCGAGCCACTCGGAGTTGTGGCGGACCTCAAATCGCTCCGGCCGGGTGTCGAGGATCCTGCCGGCCTGCCCGATGTAGGTCGCGGCGTGGGACTCGATCTCTTCCGTGGAGAGCACCGGGCGCGTTCGGCTGCGGCCGGTCGGGTCGCCGATCCGGGCCGTGAAATCGCCGATGATCAACACCGCCTGGTGCCCCAGGTCCTGAAACTCGCGCATCTTGCGCAACACGACCGAATGCCCCAGGTGAATGTCGGGGGCGGTCGGGTCCATGCCCAGCTTGACGCGCAGCGGCCGGTCCGCGGCACGCGCCCGCTCCAGCTTGTGCTTCAACTCGGCTTCGGTATAGACGCTCGCGCAGCCGCGCAGCAATCGTCGCAATCCCAGGTCTTCCATGGCGCGGCGGATCATACGCCAATCCCCGTTCTTCGTCAGGGCGGTGCTCGACGTGACAGACCGGCGGCGAACGCCGATAGTAGGCGGCTGACATGACCAGGCCGCGCCAACGTTCGCATCGTCCGGCCCCGCGCGCGGGCCGCGGCCACCGGGCCGCGCCGTCGCACGTCGCCGTTCGGCCCGCGCCGTCCTTTATGAGCCGCGCCGTCGCCCGGCAGCGCATGGA
>CAYOHG010000507.1:0-2868 GCA_964403685.1 uncultured Planctomycetales bacterium | reverse complement strand
CGCGCACGATGCGATCCCCGTCGTTGGCCAGCACATCGCCGTTGGGGGCCAGCACGAAATCATCCGGCCGGCTGCCGCTCGTGAACGCGTTGGTAACCAGCGTGTTCGGCCCGACGCCGCCGGCGGGAACCTGCCAGACTTCGAACCCGCCGCCGACGTACAGGCTGCCGTCGGCTAACTGAACAACCGCGTCCGGATCGATGAGCGGATCGCCGTAGGCGCCGCCGGTGAGCGGAGCGGTGATGCGATAGACGCTGACGGCGGTGGGTGTGTCGAAGATGTCGTTGCCCGCATAAAGCGCGCCGTCAAAACCGAAGGAAATCACATCCGGTGTGAGACCGGAATCCTGGTAATAGAGCGTCGCCGGCTGCCAGGCCGGGTCCACGATTGTCACGCCCGCCGAGGCGGCGCTGACCGCCAGGCCGAGCAACATGAATCCGATGAAACGCTTCACGTCCTGCCTCCTTGAACTCGCCCAATGATTCTGGCGCCCGTACTTCGCTGCCCCGCTGCGAGGAGCGAAGCCCTGCTCCCCTATGTCGCAACCCTTCTCGCCCCTTACACGGGAGAGAACTCCCGAACGAGCGGATACCGCCTGGGCGCACGTTGCTGATTATACGAGCCGCTTCAGGCCATGGCCGCGATCTCGCCGCGGTTTCTGTTAAGCGGCGCGAGCGGCGCGACTTAGCACAGCGGCTGACAGTCGCGAGCCGGCATCGGATCGGTGTTCGATGCGACGGCGAATCGTGCCCGAGCAAGTCGATACCCGACCACGTCGCACACCCAAGTCACGAACTCCGCTCCCTCCGAGCGGCCTGGCACGGACGGTGCTACCCACTCTACGGGCAGTTCACCGTAATCGGATCTACGCAGCCCTCGGGATTGGTCAGCGAAACCACGTGCGTCCCGCCAAAGCCGCCCTGGAAGAACACCGCCCGACTCCCGACGATCGTCAGGTCGACCGGGTTGCCGTCGATGCTGATGGTGACCGTCTCGCCGGCGTGGTTCGAATTGTTCAACCGCACGACGACCAGCAGCCGCGAGCCCAGCACGCAGCGCGCGCTGAGGCTCGTGATGTCGGCACAGGTCACGCCCCCGCCGCTGCCGGTGCAGTAGTCCACCAGCGCCGCTTGCAGCGTGGGATGCGTAATGCCGGTGCTGGCGTTGGCGCCGCTGCCATCGGTGTTGCAGCCGGCGTGGGTGTGAATGGCGACGATCAGGCCGCTGACCAGCGAGCGCACGCCCGAGCCGCTGTTTCCGCCGGTGGTGTCGGCCTTGTGGTTGACGGCCGGACGGCTGGCGCCGCCGGTGATTGACGCGACCGGGCCCACGCTGCGCTGCTGGGTCTGATTGTCGACGCCGGTGTCGGTACCGTAGCCAACCACGTCGATGTCGGTGCCAACGTCGGGCAACTGAGTGTCCAGCGCCTGAAAAGCGCCCTGCGCCTCGAACGGCTGCAAGCCGGTGTTCGAGTTGTTGAAGACCTTGAACAGGCCCCAGTCATTACCCACGCCGCCGTTCAGGAATTCCCGGCTGGCCTGGTTGATGCTGTATTGGTCCTCCACCGGCGGGTGCACCAGCGTGCCATTGGCGAGCGAGGAAGGCACGTTGAACTCGGCCACGTTGGCGCTGGATTCAAGGCAGTGCCCGGCCGTGATCAGGCAGCTCTGCTCGGTGTAGATCGTGCCGGAACAGCCGATGTTGAGGATGCGGCAACGCTCAGGGTTTTCGGAGCGAACGCGGTCGTCGGTCGGGCCGCACTGCGACTCGGGCCAGACGTCGCCCTGCATCCACTCCCCCAGAATCGCGTCGGCGATCTCGAGCTGATTGCCGGTCGACCCGGCGGCGGCGTACAGCTAAACCTGCACGAGCCCACCGTTAAAATACGCCGAGTGGTTGTACCACTCGCCGATGCTGCGCGCGTCGAGTCGCTGCACGGCGCCGTCGGCCGGCGAGGCGATCAGCAGGTAGCTGCCGTCCGCGAGCACGACCTGGCCGAAGCGCAGCCGCATCCAGGGCGCGCCATCGCCGTCGATGATCTCGTCAAAAACGAGCTGCTCGCCCCCACCGGGATTGTCGAGCACGCCTGATTGCAGACCGATTCGCAGCGTCCGCTGCGCTACCGGCTGCGTCTGTGCGAAAGCCGCAGCCGCGGTCGCGAGGATCAGTGCTCCCGCCGCGAGGCGCAGCCCCAAAGTTCGAGTCCGCATATCAAATCCCCTTTTTTTGTTTGGATTCCTGCCGAAGAGTTGGCGGAACGGGCGCACGAGGTCATTTCGTTGCGCCAGCATTCCCCCCTGCACGGTTCTCGGCCCGATCTCACACTAGCGGGGCGGCCCCGCGGCGGCAACGACAAATGCAGCGTGAAATCCGCACGTCGAAAGCCGCCGGTTACCAGCGGAAGGAATGGCCCCAGCCCTGCACGTCGACCCCGTCGATCGACTCGGGGCGCACGTCAATGATCATCCAGCCGTCGGCTTCACGCCGAAAGCGGATCAGCCAGCGGCTGCGCAGCGAACCCCCGGCGCCGGCGTCGCGCGCCAGCACGGTCGCCAGGTAGCTGGCGCTGGCTGTGAATCCGTCGCCACGCGACTCGCTGATGCGCAGCTCGGTCCGCCGCAGAAACTCGACGTTGATGGCCTCCAGCGCCCGGCCGACCTCCTCGAGAAAGCGCCGTCGATCCCAATCCCCGACGTGAAAAGCGGGCGACACGCGCAGCTCGAGGGCGTCGATCCGGGCGGCCAGCAGGTCGACCTCGATCCGCCGCAGCGCGTCGGCGGCAACCTCGCGCGGCCGCACGACCATGGCCTGGATCGCCAGCAGCAGGGCGGTCGCCAGCAGCCCGATCAGCAGCGGGCGCGCCCGCCC
>CAYOHG010000506.1:0-2875 GCA_964403685.1 uncultured Planctomycetales bacterium | reverse complement strand
GCGCCGTGCCGCGCGCCTGATCGACGTTGTGAGCGCGGATTCCGCGCTCGCCGGGCGGTTGTCCTGGCTGCTGCGCGGCGAGGGCTACACGAATCAGGCTTTGTCGCTGCCAGCCTCGCGCTGCGACGATGAGGGCCAGCCGCTTCGCCGCGTAACCGTCTCGGAGCTGGAGTCGGCGATCGCCTACCCGTTTCAGCATTTCGCCCGCTACAACCTGCGGCTGCGCCTGCCGCGCGGTCCGCAGGACGTGCGCGCCGAGCTGGGCGAATGGGCGCATCGGCTGCTGGCGGAGGTTTCGCGCGCTGCGCTGCCCGCGGGCCGATCGCAGGCGGCGATGGCCGACGAGCAGTGGGCGCGCTGGCTGGATGACGCCGTGTGTGCGCTGCGCCGCGAACTGGCGGCGCTTACGGGCTGGGCCGGGTCGCGGCGCGAAGCACTCTTCGGCCAACTTGCCGATCGGCTGAAGGATACGCTGCGCGCCAACGTTGTGCGTATGCGGCGCGGCGAGTTCCGACCGATCGCAGTCGAGCAGGCTTTCGGGCGTGAACCGTCCGAAAGCGGCTGGCCGGGTTGGCGGCTGGAGCTGCCGGCCGGCCGCGCGGTCTTGGTCCGCGGGCAGATCGATCGGCTGGACGAGGCGCTCTCCAGGACTGGCCGCACTCTGCTGGTGGTTGATTACAAGTCCAGCGTCTATCCGCTGAGCGGGGAGGTCTTGACCGGACAGCGCTTGCAGCTCTGGGCGTATGCGCTGGCCGTTGCGCAAAGCCAAGGCGATCGGGCAACGGTTGTCGGTTTGCTGCTTGTGCCCATCTACCCCGACGCAAAGCGGCTGGCCGGCGCCGACGACGAGGACGGCGCCGATGCGGACGGCGCCGTGCTGATGCCCTGGCGGGCGCGCGGCTGCTTCACGGAGGACGCCGCCCGAGCGCTGGATACTCAGCTCGGTTCATCGGCCTCGCCGGTCGCCGTCATGCGTCTGAAGAAGGACGGCGGGTTCGATGCGCGCTCGGGCGACGTGGTGTCCGCCGCGCACGTGCAGCAGCGGCTGGATCAGGCGCGTGACACGTTGCGGCTGGCCGCCGCGCAGTTGCTCGATGGCGACGTCTCGGTCGCGCCGCTTTACGAGAATGGAGCGTTGGCCTGTCGGCGCTGCGATTTTCGCCCGCTTTGCCGCTTCGAGCTGGCGTTCAACCGCCCGCGCTGGGCGGAGCGCTTTCTGCCGAAGCTTCCGCCGCCGGCCTCCGCAGACGCTTCGCCCGACCAGGAGCGGCCATGCAACTGACCCGGGATCAGCTTGCCGCGGTTCGCCAACGGGGTCAGAGCCTGCTGCTTTCCGCGTCGGCCGGCTCCGGCAAGACCGGTGTGCTGACACGGCGGGTGGTGGACTTGCTGGCCGATCCGCTCGCCCCGTGCGACGTCGACCAGCTCCTGGTCGTGACCTTCACGCGCGCCGCCGCCGCCGAGCTGCGCGGCCGCATCGCCGAGCAGCTTGCGCAACGCGCCGCCGCTTGTGAGGATGCGCGGCAGGCGGCTCGGCTGGAGCGGCAGGTGCTGCTGCTGGACGGCGCGGAAATCGGCACGATCGACTCGTGGTGCGGCCGGATCGTCCGCGGGAACTTCGAGCTGCTGGGCATCGACCCATCGTTCGGCATGCTCTCGGCTGAGCGGGCGGCGCTGCTGCGGCGCGAAGCGCTGGACGAGCTGTTCTCCTGGTTGCACCGCACGCACACGCCGGAAACCAGCCCGGTGCACGAGTGGCTGCGGGCGCATCCCGCGCCGCATGACGACTTCCTGCGCGAGCTGATCCTGGAGCTGAACGCGTTTCGCGCACACTTGTTGAATCCGCCGCGCTGGTTGGCGGCGCTTGCGGCCGAGTGGAGTCGCCCCGATGCCGAGCTGCTGGCGGCCGAGCAGGACCGCATGGCGCGGCTGGTGCGCGCGGAGTGTGCGCGCCAGCATGAACAACTGGGCGCTCTGCTCGAAACCGTCAGCGACGCGGCCATCCGCAAGCCGCTGGAGCATTATGCGACGGCGCTGTACGGCTGGATGGAGGCGCTCTCCGATGCGGGGGTGCTTGCGGCGACCCTCGATGATATTGCCGGGTTCAGCTTCGGCCGTGCATCGACCCGCGGCGCCGATCGCCCGGCGCTGGACGAAGCCAAGGGCTGGTTCGTCAATCGGCTGAAGAACTGCTGGACGCCGCCGGCAGCCCGAGCGCTGCTTGAGAATGTGCCGGTGCTCGCGCGTCGGCTGCGCGCGTTGCTGTTTTGTGAACAGCGCTTTCACGCCGGGCTGACGCAGCTCAAACGCCGTCATAACGCCTGGGAGTTCGGCGATGTGCAGGGGATGGCGTTGCAACTGCTCGGGCGGGAACGTGCGGACGGCGTGCTGGAGCCGACGGAAACGGCGCTGCGGCTGCGACAACGCTACGAACATATTCTGGTCGACGAATTCCAGGATACCAGCCCTACGCAGGTGGCCCTGCTCGAGCTCGTCACGCGCGCCGCGCCGCAGCCGTCCAACCGCTTCATGGTCGGCGACGTCAAGCAGAGCATTTACTCGTTCCGCCTGGCTGAGCCGCGCCTGTTCAGCGAGCAGGCGCGCGCGTTCGACGAGCGCCGCGCGGCCGGCGAGACGATGTACCTCGCCGACAATTTCCGCAGCCATCCGGCGCTGCTCAATGCGCTCAACGAGATTTTCGCCCGGCTCTTCGAGCCGGATTTCGGCGGCAGCGCCTACGGTCCGCGAGAGCGGCTGCGGCCCGGCCGCAGCGAGATGCCGAACCCCGGCGCGGACCCGGCCGCGCGCGTCGAGCTGCATGTGCTCCCGGCGAATTCAGCGCCGCCGTCCGACGCCGCCGACGCCGCCCCCGATG
>CAYOHG010000505.1:0-2891 GCA_964403685.1 uncultured Planctomycetales bacterium | reverse complement strand
TCGCGAAGGCGGCGGAGGGACGCGGGAACGAGGGGACATAGGGACGGAGGTATACCGGTACGAAGGCGCGTGGATAGGGGGGGCGGACGGGATCAGGGAAGCGGGGATTGAAGCCCTTGCGCCCAGTCCGGCCGATCATGCACCCGCGGCGCGGCGGGCGGCGCTGTCGGCTACGCGGGCCGACCAGCGACGGCGCAGCTCCAATGCACCCAGCACGAGCCCGATCCCGACGACGTCGGCGGCCCAGTCGATCAGATCGGGAGTGCGATCGACGAACCGCTGGAGGTATTCATCCAGTGCAGCCCAGGCCACCAGCACCCCGGCCGCCTGCCAGACGAATGCCGGGGGCCTGGGGCGCGCCAGTGTTTCGGCGAATCGCCAGTACAGAAACGCCAGCAGGCCGAAGGCGACGGCGTGCCCGAGCGTGTCGCTGTTTTCTGGTCCGGTCAGTTGCAGCCGCGGCAGGTGCGTCAATGCGAACAGGAAAATCCAGTAGGCCGGCAGCACCCGACGATACCAGTGCGTCCATGCGGGCGACCAGCCGCGAAACCACCTACCCGACAGCGACATCGGGTTCCCGCCCAGAGGCGCGCGGCGCTGCGGACAATTGCGGCGCGTCGATCACTCCGGCCACCGCGGCCGGTCGCGCTTCGGCGCCTCGGGCGGCGGCTGGCGCCATAGCCTCGATTTCCCGGGTCAGCGCCAGGTAGTCGTCGGCCCCGTGGCTGGCGGGGGCGTATGCGAAGATGGAACGCCCGAAGCTGGGGGCCTCGGCCAGCTTGATATTGCGGCGGATCTTCGCTTCGAGCACGACGGCGCCGTGCCAGGCGTCCTGCGGCTCGGCGCTGGCCAGGAAGCCGGCGACGTCGCGAACAACCTCCTGGGCCAGCTTGGTCGCCGGCTCGCACAGGCACACTACGACGCCGCTGATGCGCAGCGATGAATTCAGATGCGCTCGCACAAGCGTCACCGTTTCGAGCAGCTTGCTGAGGCCCTGAAGCGCGAAGAAGTGCGGCTGAAGCGGAATGACGACTTCGCTCGCCGCAACGAGCGCATTGACCGAGAGCAACCCAAGCGAAGGTGCGCAGTCGAGGATCAGATAATCATAGCTCTCGTGGTAGGCCGCCAGGGCACGTTGCAGCCGCAGCTCACGATCCTCATAGGTCGCCAGCTCGACCTCCGCGCCGACCAGGTCGAGGTGTGCCGGAATCACCGTGACACGCTCGTCGGCGAAGCGGGCCGCTTCCGCCAGCGGGTCGCCGTTGACCAGCACGTGGTAGATGCTTTTGTCCGCCGGGCCGAGTTCAACGCCCAGGTGCATGGTGGCGTGCGCCTGCGGGTCGGCGTCGATCAGCAGGACACGCCGCCCGTTGCGGGCCAGAGCGGCGGCGACGTTGACGGCGGTTGTGGTCTTGCCGACGCCACCTTTCTGATTCAGAAACGCGATGGAACGCATGGGACGGAGTATACGGCGGGCGGTGCGTCCGGTCGCCCGCAAGTCGGCGATGCAAAGGCGGCGCCCGCGATCCGTACGCCGCGCCCCGCAAGTGCCGCGACGACACCGGACAGGCCGCACAGCAGGAGCAAGTCCCCGCATCGGCGGTTGGCGCGGGGTGGAACGCGGATCGGACCCGTTGTATGGTCTGGCCGCCTTTCTGGAGGTTCGCCGTGTCGAACGAGCCTGGAGCCGAGCGCCGCCCGAGCACCGCCAATCCTGCCGCCGGCGTGGGCAGCCAGCTTTCGGCCGAGGGCGGCGCGCCAGCGACCGCGTCGCGGCCAGGCCTGGCGCTGCACTGGCAGATTCTGATCGGGCTGCTGGTCGGCACGATCGCCGGCTTGATCGTTCACGCGACGTTGCCGCACCCAACGCACGGCCTGCACGCGGGCCTTCGCTGGACGATCGAGAACGTCACCAAGCCGATCGGGCAGGTGTTCATTCGCCTGGTGCTGATGGTGGTCGTGCCGCTGGTGTTCTGCGCGCTGGTGCTCGGTGTGGTGGGGGTGGGAGATGTGCGCCGGTTGGGGCGCATGGGGCTGCGGACGCTCGTTCTGACCGTGGTGCTTTCGAGCATTTCCGTCGCGATCGGGCTGACGCTGGTGAACGTAGTTGAGCCCGGCCGGCTGCTGTCGGGCGAGAAGCGCGCCGCGCTGGCGCAGCGCTACGGGGCCGATGCGGCGCGGTACGAAGCGAGCGCCCGGCAGGCCAAATCGTTGCGCGACACCCTGCTGGACATCATCCCGCGAAACCCGTTGCAGGAGATGGTCGGTGCGCTGGACGGCTCCTCGCCCGGCGGCGGCATGCTGGCGGTGATGTGCTTCGCCCTGATCTTCGGGATCGCGCTGTCGCAGATCGGTCCGCGCGGGGCAGGGCTGGTTGATGCGCTCGACGGTACGTATGAGACCCTGATGCGCATCATCGGCTACGCGATGGCCGTCGCGCCGCTCGCCGTGGCGGCGCTGATGTTCTCGCTGGCCGCGGAACTGGGCTTGGAGATCCTTTCCACGCTGGGGGGGTTTGCTGGAACGGTGCTCGGCGGACTGGCGATCCAGTTGATCGTGGTTTACGGGCTGCTGCTGCTGTTCGTGGCGGGCCGTAGTCCCTGGCGTTTCTTCGTTGAGGCCAGCGAGGCGCTCATGACCGCGCTGGCGACGTCTTCCTCGAACGCGACCCTGCCGACCTCGCTGCGCGTGGCCGAACACAGTCTGCGCATCCGTCCGGATGTCTCGCGTTTCGTGCTGACCGTCGGCGCCACCGCCAACCAGAACGGCACGGCACTCTTCGAAGGCGTGACGGTGCTGTTCCTGGCGCAGTTCTACGGAGTCGAGCTGTCACTGGCACGCCAGGCCCTGGTGGTGTTCGTGTGCATTCTCGGCGGCATCGGAACGGCGGG
>CAYOHG010000504.1:0-2894 GCA_964403685.1 uncultured Planctomycetales bacterium | reverse complement strand
TGAGGGTCTCGGCTCCACCGGCTGCGCGGCCGCAAGGGCCGGGGCGGGCCGGAGCTGGCGCGGATCCTCGCCCTCGCGCAGGCGCTGGGGATCCCGGTGGAGGAGGAGCTCGATGCGAGCTTCCGCCGGGCGGTGGCCGCGGACGCGAACACCCAGGGCGTCCTGCTCGAGGCGGGGCCGCTGCCCATCTTGTCCCTGCCGCAGCTCATGACGGCCGGCGGCGTGGCTGGGATCAACCACGATCGGCAGGTGCGTGATCCGCTTCAGCTCGGGCACGATGCTCAGGTCGAGCGTGAAGCGCGCATGATCGCTGAACGTGCGGATGCCGCGCTCGCAGAGCACCACGGCGTGGTTTCCGCCGGCCATGATGTATTCAGCCGCCAGCAGGAACTCCTCGAGCGTCGCGGCCATGCCGCGCTTGAGCAGCACGGGCTTGCGCGACTGCCCGACGCGCCGCAGCAGCGGGTAATTCTGCATGTTGCGCGCCCCGATCTGAATCATGTCGACGTGCCGCTCGAACAGTTCAAGGTCTTCGACCGCCATCAGCTCGCTGACCACCGGCAGGCCGGTCTCGCGGCGGGCCTCGTCGAGAATACGCAGGCCTTCTTCGCCCAGCCCCTGAAACGCATAGGGGCTGGTCCGCGGCTTGAACGCGCCGCCCCGCAGCAGGTGCCCGCCGTGCTCGCGCACCCGCCGGGCGACCGCCAGCGTCTGGGCGCGCGTCTCGACCGAGCAGGGGCCGGCGATGACCACCACGCCGGGGCCGCCGATCTCGACCGGCCCGACCCGCACGTGCGTGTCGTCCGGCTTCATCTCGCGGTTGGTGAGCTTGAACGGGCGCGTGACGCGGATGACTTCGGCGACGCCCGCAAGCGAGTTCAGCAACAGCGGATTGACCGGCCCGACGTTGCCGGTGATACCGATCGCGGTCCGCACCTTTCCGGGGATGGCGTGCGGCGTAAGGCCGAGTTCTTCGATGGCGGCACAGACGCCCTGCACGTCGGCGGGCGTCGCGTCGCTCTTCATGACCACCAGCATGCGCCTAACTCCTCGCGGCCTGCTTGAACGATGTCAGCAGGGCCGGCAGATCTTCTAAACTCCGCAGCGCCTCGACCAACCGGCTGCCAACCACCGCTCCGTCGGCCAGCCCGCGCAGGGCCCGCACGTGCTGCGGGGTGGAAATTCCAAATCCTACGGCAATCGGCCGATCCGTGGCAGCCCGCAGCCGCGCCAGGTAAGCCGGCAGCCGATCGCTCAGTTCGGCACGTGTGCCGGTGATGCCGGCGACGCTGACGGCGTACACAAAAGCAGCGCTGCGCCGCGCGATCTCCCGCAGCCGGGCGTCGGGACTGGTCGGTGCCGCCAGGTAGATCAGGTCGACCCGCGCGTCGCGCGCCGCCGCCAGCCAGTCGTCAGATTCCTCCACCGGCAGGTCGGGGATGATCAGCCCGCTGACGCCGACGGTGGCCATGTCCGCCAGAAGCCGCTCGCGTCCGTAGGCCAGCAGCGGATTGAGATAGGACATGAAGACGAGCGGCTGCGGCAGCCGCAGCGGTCGCAGCGCCGCGAACAACCCCGCCAGCGACGACCCGCACTTCAACGCCACCTGCGACGAATGCTGAATCGTCGGGCCATCGGCAATCGGGTCCGAAAACGGGATTCCAATCTCAATCAGGTCGGCGCCGCCGGCGGACACGGCACGCAGGGCCCCGACGAACGCGTCGCGCGTGGGGTACCCGGCGGTGAGATACGGAATCAGCGCCAGCTCACCGCGCTCGCGCAGCCGCGCGAAGGTCTCGGAGATCGTCATGCCAGGCCCTCCACGATCTCCAGGTCCTTGTCGCCGCGCCCGGACAGGTTCACTACCAGGATGTCCTCGGAATCCATCTCCGGCGCCCGCCGCGCGGCTTCGGCCAGGGCGTGCGCCGATTCCAGCGCTGGAATGATGCCCTCGGTTTCGCAAAGCTGCCGGAACGCTGCAAGGGCCTCGTCATCGGTGGCCGAGGTGTATTCCACCCGCCGGCAGTCCTTGAGAAACGAGTGCTCCGGGCCCACGCCGGGGTAATCCAGGCCGGCGGAGACGGAGTGCGTTTCGCAGATCTGCCCGTCGGCGTCGTGCATCAGGTAGCTGCGCGCCCCGTGCAGCACGCCGACCGTCCCGCCCGACAGCGTCGCGGCGTGCCGCCCGGAGCCCAGCCCGAGTCCGCCGCCCTCCACGCCGATCAGCCGCACGCTCTCGTCGGCCAGAAAGGCGCGGAACATGCCGATCGCGTTCGATCCGCCGCCAACGCAGGCGACCACGAGCCTGGGCAGCCGCCGCTCGCGCTCCAGGAGCTGCGCTCGCGTCTCGTGGCCGATGACGGCCTGGAAGTCGCGGACGATCATGGGGAACGGGTGCGGCCCAACCACCGACCCGACTACGTAGTGCGTGGTCTCGACGTTGGTGACCCAGTCGCGCAGGGCCTCGTTGATCGCATCCTTGAGCGTGCGGCTGCCCGATTCGACCGGGATCAGTTCGGCTCCCAGCAGCCGCATGCGCAGCGCATTGGCGCGCTGGCGGCGGATGTCTTCCGCGCCCATGTAGATGTGGCAGGGCAGCCCCAGCAGCGCGCACGCGGTCGCGGTCGCGACGCCGTGCTGACCGGCCCCGGTCTCGGCGATGATGCGCTGCTTGCCCATGCGCTTGCACAGCAGCACCTGGCCCAGCGCGTTGTTGATCTTGTGGGCGCCGGTATGGGCCAGGTCCTCGCGCTTCAGGTAGATGCGCGCGCCGCCCAGCCGCTGCGAGAGTCGCGTGGCGCCATACAGCGGCGTCGGGCGGCCGGCGTAACGGCGGAGCAGCCCGCCCAGTTCGCGGAGGAACCCCACGTCGCGCGCCAGCGCCGCCTACGCCC
>CAYOHG010000503.1:0-2909 GCA_964403685.1 uncultured Planctomycetales bacterium | reverse complement strand
CTCCGATTCTACGTCGCAGGCGCTTTCCGCCAGCCGGCGAACTTCGGGGTTTCGCCGGATTTCCGTGACGAAGTACTGATAGCACGCACGATGCTGCGCGTCGGTCTTTCCCGCGTACACCAGCAGATAGCTGGTCGCGTCACCCAACAGCCGCGGAAGCTCGTCCCCCAGCCTGGCGGCGCCTTCCGAGAAGCGCACGTCAACGTGCCCGAAGGCGCGCGGCTCGACGTCTCCAGAACCCATCGTGATGACGCTGGCCGTGCCGTCCAGGGCCGTCTGAATCGCGCCGGCGGAACGCTCCGGGCTGCGGACGAACAGACACAGAACGCCGGGCCGGCGCTCCAGCGCGGCGCGAACGGCGGCGGTCTGGGCCGCGTCATCGGCGGATTGATCCAGCGCGATGGCTTCCAGTTCGATGGAACGCAGCGGAGCCAGCGTCGCGCGGGCACCCGACACGATCGCGCCCCACTGAGCCGCGCTCCAGGCCGGCCCGATCATGGCGATCCGGGCGCTTTCGGGCAGCGGCTGCTCGATGATGGCCTGCGGCTCAGGCGGCGGGCGGCAGGTCGCGGTTCCGATAACCACGATCGCCGCCGCCACAACCACGGTTCGCGTTCGACCGGTCATCTGGAAGCGTCGAGAATACATGTGCGATCGTCCCAATCCGTCCGCTGACATGGCCGCGACGCGTCAACGCGCCGCGGGTATGATACCAACGGGTCGTGGCCGGAACCGGCCCCGGCTCGACCGAGGAGGCGCGTATGACACGCTTCGTGTTCGCCATCGCCGTCTGCGTATGTGCGGTTGCTCCGCTGCCGGCCCAGAGCAGCGACGAGGGCCTCTCTTCCAAGGCGCCCGCTGAGAACGTCCGCGTGGGCGCCGTTCAGGAGCGCGCCCCGGGCAACGTAGTCCGCGATGCGCTCAGTCGGCACCGCACCTTGCGCGATGATCGCCTCGCCGCCCAGCGCGGCGGGGACACATCGGAGCTTGGCGGCGAGACCAGCGGCGACACAACCTCCACCGGCACGAGCACCAGCGGGTTGACCGACGCCCTTGGCGGCCTGCTGGGCGGCCTGACCGGAATCGGCGATCTCAGCGGCTTGCTCGGCGGACTTACCGGTACGACCGGAACCACCGGTACGTCAACCGGCACTTCGACCGGCACGAGTGACAGTGGCGTCCCTTCGAACCTGACGCCTGAAGCCATCGCACTGCTCGAACAGTACGGCTTTGACGTCGATAGCATGTTCTCCAAGTCGCTGCAATCCGCGGATAAGCTTGACGACCAGTCCCAAACCACGGACGGCGAAGAAGAGGACAGCTTCCTCGTTCGCTGGACCAACGCCATGCTGCAAACGACGTTTACCAGCCTGACGTTCGCGGTCCGAAGTTCGCAGGTGATCGACCTGCTGGCGGACCTGTTTGCGCCGCTGTTCGAGACCTCCGACACCGATTCAACCGGCACGGACACGACCACCGATACCACCACTACCGACAACACCTTCGGCGGCGGAACCAGCCGCATCCTGCGCTATTCCGGACCCGGCCTGATCTGAGCCAGCAGAACAACGCAATCGTGCGGGCGACCGCGCCGCCGGTGTGACCCGCGCCCGCAGCCTGCGTTCCCCGTGCGCGTTGCCGCATCGCGTGCCCGGCGGTATTCAACGATTCTCATGTCCAGAGAAGCGCGCGAGCGGCGGGTAAGAGCGGCATTCGCGAGCGCGTTCGGCGGCGAGTGCCAGGCGTTGGCGCGCGCCCCGGGCCGGGTGAACCTGATCGGCGAGCACACCGACTACAACCTGGGCTGGGTTCTGCCCATGGCGATCGAGTTGAGCACCTGGGCCGCCGCCCGGACGCGTCCCGATCCACGGATCATCGTCCGCAGCCCGGCGATCAACGGCTCGGCCGAGTGGACGCTTGATGGCTGGTCCACCACGTCCCAGCCGCACTGGTCGAGCTACGTGGCGGGCGTCGAGACACTGCTGCGGCGGCGCGGGGCGCGGCTGGCGGGTTTTGAGCTTCTCATCGAGAGCGACGTTCCCGTCGGCGGCGGGCTTTCCAGTTCCGCAGCGCTGGAAGTTTCGACGGCGCTGGCCTTGGCGCATCTGTCGGGCGAACCGCTGGCGACAGCCGAACTGATCGATCTGTGCCGCGCCGCCGAGCACGAATTCGCCGGCACGCCTTGCGGCATCATGGACCAGACCGTTTCGCTGCTGGGCCAGGCGGGCTGCGCGCTGCTGCTCGATTGCCGCAGTCGCGCCGTGCGGCCGGTCCCCCTGCGGCTCGACGGGCACGTGTTTCTGGTGGTCGATAGTGGCGTGCGGCACGAGCTGGCCAGCAGCGCTTACCGCGAGCGGCAGGAGCAGTGTCGCGTCGCGGTGGCCTATTTTCGCAAAGGCAATCCGGCGATCCAGTCGCTGCGCGACGTGACACCCGACACCGTGCGGGCGCATGCCCAGCAGATGAACCCGCTGGCCTTCGCCCGCGCCCTGCACGTCGCCGGCGAGAACGCCCGCACACTCGCCGCGGCCGCGGCCCTGGAGCGCGGGGACCTTCGCGCGGCGGGAGCTCTGATGAACGAGTCCCACCGCTCGCTGCGCGACGACTACGAGGTCTCCTGCCGTGAGTTGGACGAGCTGTCGGACACGCTGCGGAACGTCCCGGGTGTGCTCGGGGCGCGAATGACCGGCGGCGGCTTCGGTGGCTGTGTGCTGGCGCTGCTGGCCGCATCGCAGGTTGCGTCGGCCGTTCAGGCCGTCGAGCGCGCTCACCCGCGAGCCGGTCGTCCGCGGGTGCTGCATGCCGCCGCCGGCGGAGCCGTGCTGTGAGCGTTTATTCAGCCCAGCCGTCATCCGCTGTGTCCGGTCTGAATGGAGCACAGCCGCCCTCGGCTGTGTCCGGTTTGAATG
>CAYOHG010000502.1:0-2934 GCA_964403685.1 uncultured Planctomycetales bacterium | reverse complement strand
CGCTTGAGCACGTCGAGCGGGTTCCGAGCGGGCGGTCCCTCACGCTGGACCTCGCTCAGAGGTTGCGCTCCGTCGCCACACGCGCCATGCTTGGTGATGAACGGCCCGCCGACGATGCGGATCGGCTGCTGGAGACGATGGTGCTGGGGCAGCGCTCGGCCACCACGCGGGCGGTCAACGACGCCTTTGCGCGAACCGGCGCGATCCACCTGTTGAGCGTCAGCGGGTTTCACGTTGCCGTGCTGGCGGGCGGCGCGTGGTGGCTGGCGCGCCGCATCGCGGGCGTGCGCCGCCGGACAGCGGCGTTGCTGGCAGCGGCGGTGCTGGTCTTGTACGCGCTGCTGGTGGAGTGGAGCGCCCCCATTGCGCGGGCCACGCTGATGGGCGTGTTGATGTGTACCGCGCAGCTTCTGGGCCGGCCGCTCAGCGGGCTGAACTGGCTGGCGCTGTCGGCGCTGATTCTGTTGCTGGCGAACCCGCTGGAGCTCTTCCGGCCGGGGTTTCAGTTGTCCTTCACTCAGATGCTCGTGCTGCTGGCGGTGGTTCCGCCGCTGTTGCGCCGCGCGCCGCTAGACCGCCAAGCGCTTGGACAGCGCGACTGCCATACGTACACGGCGCTGCTGCTGCGCTGGCTGCGCTCGGGGCTGTTCGGCCTGCTGGTCGTGTCGGCGTGTACCTGGTTCGCCTCTGTGCCATTCATCGCGACCCATTTCGGGCGCTTTTACCCCTGGGCGGCGCTGCAATCCGCGCTGGTGACACCGCTGGCGACGCTCGTGATCGGGCTGGGTTTCGTCACGGTCTTGAGCAGTGCGTTGCCCTTGCCGGGCGATTGGCTGGCGGGTCCGCTTCAGAGCGCCACGCATGCCGGCGCGCGCTGGCTGCTGGGGTTGGTGGACTCTCTTGCCGCACTGCCCGGCACGCAGTTCGACATCGCCGCACCCGGACCGATCTGGACCGGCGGCGCCGCCGCGACCATCGCTACGGTGCTGATCGCCGCGGCCGTCTGGCGGCGGGCTGCCGACCCGCGTGCACGTCGATTGGCCGGCGGACTGATGCTGGCCGGCGCTGGCGGCACTCTGGTTGCCGCCTTCGTCGCCTGGCGCGGGCCGGTCGGTCCCCCGGACGGCGGCCTGCGGGTCGCGGTGCTGGCGGTTGGCAACGGCTCGGCCGCGCTGCTTCAGTCAAGCGAGCAGACCATGCTGGTCGACGCCGGAACGCTTCAGAACTTCGACGCCGGCCAGACCGTCGCGGGCATTTTGCCGTGGCTCCGCACCCGGCACATCGACGTGGCATTCGTCTCGCACGCGAACTTTGATCATTACAGCGGCGTCGAATCACTGCTGGAGCGGAAGATCATCGGCGCGCTGTGCATCAGTCCGCTGTTCACCAGCTCGGACGCCATGCGTCAGCTTCAATCGGATTGGGCAGCGCGATTGCCTGCGGGGCCGGCAGCGCTGCACACAATCCGGGCCGGCGAGTCGCGTCGGCTGGGGGCGGCGCAAGTCGAGTGCCTGTGGCCGCCGGAGCAACTGCCTGGCAGCGCGCCCGAGAATGACCGCTCGCTGGTGTTGCGCGTGACGGCGGCGGGGCGGTCGGTGCTGATTCCCGGCGACATCGAGCAGACCGGGCTGCTCGGGTTGCTGGACCGCTACGATTGGGGGCAAATCGAGCTGGCCAGCGACGTGCTCGTCGCGCCGCATCACGGAGGGGTTGAGTCGGCGACAGGCCGATTGCTGAGCGTGGTCCGTCCGGAGGTGGTGGTCGTATCGAGCGCGCGGCCGCGCCCGCGGTTCGAGGCCCTGGTGCGGGAGACACTGGGCGCGGGATGCCGGGTGCTGGTGACCGGCCAGGTCGGCATGGTGCGAATCGTAGTGGACGGCGCCGGCGTAATGCAGGTCGAGACGCCCGTAGATGAAGGTCAACCTCGCTGACGTCGGCTGATTCGAGTATGCTGCCCGGCACGTCGGAGAGTCCCCACATCCCAAGGAGTGGAATCGTATGCGGCGCGGGTTTACAGTTGGCCTGATCCTCTGCGGTTTGATGCTCACCGGTTGTCAGAAGAAGCCGGACGCGACGGCCCGCACGGACGAATCGTCCGCCAGCGGCGAGCCGCCGGCCGGCTCGCTCGATTCGTACGACCGCTCGTCGACCACCACCGGGGACGCGAACTACAGCGACCCGCGCGCCGACGACGGCTCGGGCGGCGTGGTGCTGCGGAGCGGGGATTCGGGCGCCGAGCCGACCTCGCCGGCGGCCGACGAGACGCTGGCGCCGATGGACCGTGCCGGCAGCGGCGGGCGCATGCACGTCGTCGCGAAGGGTGACACCCTCTACATGCTTTCGCGCCGGTATTACGGCAACGCGACGCACTGGCGCGACATCTACAACGCCAACCGAGACAAGCTGTCGGATCCCAACAAGCTTCCGGTCGGAACGCGGCTGACGATTCCGTAGTCGGCGCCGGTTCGCGTGCGGCGCTTTCCGCGCGGCGCGCGGCGCCGCGGGTGGCTCGCGATTTCGACACGGCGCGCGGGTCTCGGCGATGGCTGGTTTGACCCTCCAAACGCCGATCCAGTACGTACCCGCCGTGGGACCGCGGCGCGCCGCGCTGTTCGAAGCCGCCAACCTGCGGACGTTGGCCGATCTGCTGGAGTACTTTCCGTTTCGCCACGAGCTCGACAGCGGCGAGGTCGCGGTGGCCGACCTGCGGCGGGGCGCGCTGGTTTCGGTTCGCGGCGAGATCATTGACATCGGCGGATATCCGCCGGGGCGCTGGGCCGAGTTGTCCGACGAGAGCGGTTCGTGCCGGCTGCGCTGGTTCAACGCGTCCGGCCGGATACACGGGTTGGCACTCGGCGCATGTGTGCGCGCGACGGGCAAGGTACAGGAATACGACGATTGGCTGGAAATCGTCCAGCCACGGCTGGAGGTAGT
>CAYOHG010000501.1:0-2940 GCA_964403685.1 uncultured Planctomycetales bacterium | reverse complement strand
CTTTCGTAGATCGGCATGGACACTCGCGGCCGCGGCACGCAACGGCGCGCGCCAGCACAACGGCGCTGAGCGTCACGGGAGGGGCGCGACGAGACGGCTATTTCAGCCAGGAGGAAAGGCCGGCCTGGCGGCGATTATGCGAATCCAGCAGCCACAGCCCGGCAGCGTCCGCCCCCGCAGGGCCGGTCACACGCCGCGCGGACGCCGGCGAAATCCACGGCCGCAGCGCGGCGGCCAGCCGCGTGAAAGCCACGCCGGCTCTCGATTCGCGAACCACCGGCAAGGCCGGGCCGACGGCGATGCAGCAGGCGCAAAGCGGACAGGGAGCGGCGCTCTCGGCGGCCACCGCCGGCCGCATGGCGCGCAATTCATCCGGGACACACTCGGCGAGGCAGGCGCGGTCGCGCGGCAAAACCTGGCACGACAGGCAGGTCGATCGCGACTGCGCAGCGCGCTGCCGGGCAGCGCAGCCCTGAGTCGAGCGAAGCTGCTCCGCCGCGCACGGCACGCGCCGGGTCGGCGAGCAGGCGGACGCTGAGCGCTCGGCAGCTCCACAGCTTGCCGAACACCCGGCTCGGACGACGGCGACGCAGCCAGGTTGGTTCCGCGCCGGCGGCCCGACCGGACACCGCAGTGCCGCCGCACACAGCGGAAGCACCTGCGAAAGGAGGCACGCGACGGCAGCCAATCGAGTCCAGAACATGCTCACGTCGAGTATTACCCGAAACCCAGGTGGGTCAAGCCCGCTGTCTGGCGCGGGAACATCAGCCCGGACGGTTATCAGCCGCCCCGGCACGGTGCCGGGAGCAGCGCGCGGCTCGAGGATGGTCCGGCCCACGCGCCTGCCGCATTCGCGGCCGGCTGCCGGCAAGCTACTGCGGGTCGTCAAGCAACTCCGCCCGGCGACGGGCCGCATCGGCTTCATCGGTTCGATTCAACGCGGTCAGCACCGTCGCGTAGCGCCGCCACAGATCGGCCCGATCCAACCCAAGGTCGATGGCCCGCTTCAAGGCGCTGACGGCGTCATCGGCCCGTTTCTGTGCGACACGCACCACGCCGAGGGTGTACCAAGCGCGATTCAGGCCCGGATCGAGCTCGATCGCGCGCTCGGCCGCCGCCGCGGCACCGGCCACGTCGCGACGGGCCAGCAGCATCAGGGCGTGGTTGGTGTGCAGCTTGGCGCTGGTCGGGGCACGCTCCAGCGCCCGTCGGCTTAGTTCCAGCGCGCGATCCGGCTGTCCGGCCCGCATCGCCGCGTTGGCCCACGCTCCGAATCCATCGACCACCGCAGCCGGGTCCTGCGTGGCGTGCTCAAAATGCCGCTCCGCTCCCGGCAGGTCGCCCGCTGCGGCGGCGGCGTTTCCGAGATTCAGATGCGCCACCCAGGCTCGTGGATTCAACCGGAGGGTGTCTTTCCAAAGGGTGCTGGCGTCGCGATACGCATCGATGCGGCTGAACGTGCGCGCCCCCAGCGCGGCGAGCCAGACCGCCGCGAGCGTTACGCCGGTGCGCCCGGCAGCCGGCCCGCAGAAACGGATCAACCCGCGAGCGACGAGCACGACCGCGGCCAGGAACGCCGCACTGCCCAGGTACTGAAAATGATCCGCGACCCAGGAGAAGCGATGCGGATAGACGTTGAAGAAGCCGAGCGCGGGAAACGTCAGGGCGGCCGCCGAGAGCACCAGGGCCAGCAGCGTCGCGCCGTACCGCCGGGCCAGCAGCCCCGCCGCGAATACCAATACGGCAACTCCCGCCAGCGGCAGGTAGCTGAGCGGGTCTACGGCGGACGGCGTCCAGCCCGGGTAGATGAAGATCAGCGGGTGCGGCCAGAGGATGCTCCACAGGTAGAACAGGTACGCGCGCGGCGCAACGAGCACGGCCCGCTCCCAGAATGCCAGACTCCAGGCATCGCCGCGTGCTCCGACCACCCCTTGCTCAATGCTGGCCGTCAACAGCCCCGCCGCCAGGCCGAGCAGCCAGAGCGGTGCGGTCGGCAGCAGGTCGGCCACGCACAGCCGCCGATGGCGCACCAGCAGCGCGATCGTCAGCACCACAGGCAGCATGCTCGTGACCGTCTTGCTCAGCAGCGCCAGCACGAACGCTGTTATCGCAAGTGCATACCAGCGGACGGAGCGGCCGTCGTCGAAGCGTAGGTACGCGTAGAACGCCGCGAAAAAGAACACGCCGGACAACGTGTTCTTGCGTTCGGTGATCCACGCGACGGTTTCCACCTGCACGGGGTGGAGCGCGAAGGCCGCGGCGACCACCCACGCTGCGGGCAGGCCCAAGCGCCGCAGCACGCGCCACAGCAGCATGGCCGCCAGGGCGTGCAGGAGTACGTTGCCGACGTGGTAGGGCAGCGGGTTCAGTCCCCAGAGCTTGTGCTCCAGCCAGAAACTGGTGAAGACCAGGGGGTAATACTGCGGGGTGCGAATGACGAATCGACTCGCCTCGGAGTCCCAGCGGAGGCGCCACAGATCGGGCAGCGTCTCGACTCGTTGAACCAGGGTGTTGCCGGTCAGGTATTGGTCATCGTCCCAGATGAACCCATTCTGCACGACCGGCGCGTAGGCGATCATGGTCAGCAACAGCAGCGCGCCAGCCTGGAGAAGGCCGTTTCGTGGCCGGGCCGCGCTAATCCGGGCGGGAGTCTCGGGCTGGGGCGGCTCGAACGTGGCCGTGTTCATGGCGAGCCCTGCACGTGACCGGCGGAACGGGGCAGCGCTCTTGGCGCTCGATCAACAACTGTCGGACGACGAGTGTGCAGCATCGTATCCGCGGGGATTGCGCCGCGCAAGGCTCCGCCGGCGCCGGGCGCGCTCGCGCCCCGGGGGGATTGACGGCGATCGGCCGGAGGCGAAACGGCGGGTGCGATCTGGTCGGACGCCCGGTGTGCGGCGCCTTGCGCGGCGCCGGCCGTGGCGCGGCGCCGCGCGGGCG
>CAYOHG010000500.1:671-2940 GCA_964403685.1 uncultured Planctomycetales bacterium | reverse complement strand
CATTCCAGACACAGCCGGGGGCGGCTGTGCTCCATTCACTCCAGACACAGCCGGGAGCGGCTGGGCTCCACTCATTCCAGACACAGCCGGGGGCGGCTGTGCTCCATTCACTCCAGACACAGCCGGGGGCGGCTGTGCTCCAAGGTCAAGGGTTGCTCAACTGCTCCGGCTTCGGCGTGCTGATCTTGAGCTTCTGGCCGGCCTTGGCGCAATCGTCCGGGCACTTCGGCTTGCCGCTGCCCGGGTCGTTGGGTTCTTGGATGATCAGCGGCGCCACGACGTTACACGGCTCGCACAGCACCGCCCGCCAGAGCGTCCTGTTGCCGCACAGCTTGCACTTGGCCGGCAGGTCGTCGGGGCTGACGTCCCCGATGTAGCTCTTGCCGCAGTTGTCGCAGGCCAGCGGCATGGTCTGCGGCACGCCCTTGCCGCCGCCACCGCCGCCGCCTGATCCGAACTTCCACCACACCAGCCCGGCTCCGACCAGGGCGACCAAAGCGACGAGAATCTTGATCGAATCCTTGTTCACGATCAGCCTCGCTGAATGAATCCTTACTGCGGGATCATACGTCCTTCGCGCGCAGCGTATCCGTGTGCCGGAACGCACGCAAGCGGGGCGGATGGGGAACACGGGAACTGCGGAACAAAAGGACAAGGGAACCCGGGAACAAACGATCGACGGGACGCCGCCGCGAGCGTGGCCGTGGGACATCCAGCCGGGCCCGCCGGCCGCGCGGGCCGGTCCGCCGGCGCTTCGCAAACTTCGGATTGAATAATCCCCGCCAACCGGCCGTCCGCCAATAGGTCTGCATACACGGGCGCGCCGGGCAACCTGCCCGGGGGGCTGGGGCGCGCGATTGAAAGGAGCCAGTGGATATGTCGCGTAATGCGCTGCGGCGGTCCGGCCAGGTCGTGCTGCTGATCGCCGCCCTTACAATCCCATTGACCGGCTGCGATCTGGAGGACCTCGAGGAGATCAACGTCTCGCTGGGCGGGCTCACCGGCTGGCTGACCGGGTCTGAGTACGTCGTGGTCGACGAGTATTACTACGACGATTGCTGTTACGACGACTGGTACTACGTCGACTACTGGTACTGGCCGTAGCACCGCCGCGAGGCGCTGAGTTTCCCGCGTTCGGAGTTCTCGAAAGCGCGGTAGTCTTCGCGATGATTCCATGTGAACCCGTCGCGAGGACAGGCCATGTACTCCCGTTGCTCGTTGAGTTGGCCGGCGGCGCGCACCTTGCGCCGCCCGCTGCGCGTGTCCCCAGTCAATCGCTGCGTTGCGGGATGCCATGTCGACCGTCAAGGTCGGCATACACTGGAATCCGTTGCCGCGGCGGCTCAACGGCATGCCGACGCACAGCCGTCGGCCGGGCGCCCGGCCTTCGTGCCTTTCGCTCTCATGACGCTGCTCTTGGCCGGGCTGCCGCCGCACGTCAGCGCCGGGGGCGACGCCGCCTTGGCCCGACCTTCGCCCCAGCAGATCGCCTGGCACGACTGCGAGGTGGGCATGTTCATTCACTTTTCGATGAACACGTACACCGATCAGGAGTATGACGACCTCTCGCTGCCGCTGGAGCGTTTCAACCCGAGCGCGCTCGACACTGACCAGTGGGTCGCCGCCGCCGAGGCCATGAACGCCCGCTTCATCGTATTCGTGGCCAAGCACGCCGGCGGGTTCTGCCTCTGGCCGACCGAAACGACCGACTACAGCGTCCGCCACACCCCCTGGCGCGGCGGAAAGGGCAACGTGCTGGCGGATCTGGCCGAGTCCTGCCGGAAGCGCGGCATGCGCCTGGGAATCTACATCTCACCGACGGATCGCAAGCAGGGTGCCGGCGGCGGCGGCAAGTGCGCCACGCCTGAGGCCCAGGAGAAGTACAGCCGGCTGTATCGCACGCAACTGGAGGAGGCGCTCGGCACGGTGCGGCGCATTCTCGAACCGGTTCATGGCGACGGCGCTGTGTTCGAGGTCTGGTTCGACGGCAGCATCGTCGTTCCGGTCGGCGACATTCTGGAGCGTTACGCGCCGCGCGCAATGGTCTTCCAGGGGCCACATGCGACCATTCGCTGGGTCGGCAACGAAGACGGAGTGGCGCCGTATCCGGCCTGGAACGCTGTTTCACTGGCGGACGCGCGCAGCGGCGTGGCGACCGCCGAGCACGGCCGGCCGGACGGCGCCGTCTGGCTGCCGAATGAGTGCGACGCGCGGATGCGGAACACCTGGTTCTGGAATACGCGCAATGCCGACACGCTCAAGAGCGTGG
>CAYOHG010000500.1:0-661 GCA_964403685.1 uncultured Planctomycetales bacterium | reverse complement strand
TCGTGGATGATGAACCGGACATTCTGGAAATCCTGGAGCAGTTGCTGGACATGTACGAGCGCTCGGTCGGGCATGGGTCGGTGCTGCTGCTGAACCACACGCCTGACCCCAGCGGCCGCATCCCCGAGGCGGACGTCGAGCGCGGCCGGGCGTTTGCGGCGGAAGTGCGGCGGCGCTACGGCACGCCGATCGCCCGCAGCGCAGCGCTTCAGGGGGCCGTGTGCGAGTTGCGGCTGCCATCCGGTGCGCGGGTCGAGCGATTCGTGACGATGGAGGACATTGCGCTCGGCGAACGTGTGCGCGAGTACGTGATCGAAGGGTTCGCGGCGGGCGCCTGGCGCGAGTTGTGCCGCGGCAGCGCGGTCGGGCATAAGAAGATCGACCGCGTCGAGCCGGGTTCGTTCGAGCGCGTGCGGCTGCGTATCACCAAATCCGCGGGGGAGCCGGTGTTGCGGGAGTTCGCGGCGTTTTGAACAAGAGTGTGTTGGACGGATATCGACTCGTCGCCCAACCTCCATGTTGCCGGAGTGCGACAGAAGTGATCGGCGCTACGCATTCGTCGGGCGGCTGGCAAGGCGGTTCGCACTACGGGCCGGGTGTCAGCCGGGAACGTTGGTAGCGGAATCGTCGCAGACCGGGGTGTTTTTGGCTCAGCAACTCC
>CAYOHG010000499.1:0-2945 GCA_964403685.1 uncultured Planctomycetales bacterium | reverse complement strand
ACCTGCATGGCTGCGTGCGCTGCGAGCGGCGGCGCGCCACGGGCCAGGCGGCGTACTTCAGCCTGTCGGCCGGCGGCTTGATCTGCCGCCGCTGCGCAGCCGGGGCGGGCACGCTGCGCCGCCTGCCGGCGCGCATGCTGGATTCCCCCGGCGGGCAGCCGCGCGAATGGTTCGAATTGCTGGTCGCGCAGATTCAGCACGTCGCGGCCCGGCCGCTGCCGCTGGCCGAGTGGCTGCTAGGAGCGGCTCCGTCGAAAGCGGGCGACACCGTCCGGTCGGCGGCGCGCGTATAATCCCGCGTAGCCGTAGTCGATCGGCGATCGCCGCGACGAGGTCTTGCGAAGCTGAGGCGGAGGTAAGCGCGTGTCCGAGTCAGCGGGTCCGCTGCCGGCGCTTGTGCCGGTCTTTCCGCTTCCCGGCGTGGTTCTGTTTCCGCGGCAGATACTCCCGCTGCACATCTTTGAGCCGCGTTACCGGCAGATGGTCCGCGACGTGCTGGCCGGCGCGCGGCTGATGGCGATCGCGCTGCTCAAACCCGGTTTCGAGGAGCAGTATTTCACCAAGCACGCGCCGGTGCATTCAGTCGTGTGCGTCGGCAAGATCGTTCGGCACGAGCCGCTTGAGGACGGCAAGTGCAACATTCTGCTGCACGGCGCGGTGCGCGCGGAGATTATCGAGGAATGCTGCGAGCGGCCCTACCGCCGAGCGCGGGTGCGCGTGCTGGAGACCTCGTGCAGCCGCGCGGAGCCCGAGCTGGCTTTGTTGCGTGCGGCGTTGCGCAGCGCCGTGGCCGACTGCGTGTCGATCGAAGCGGGCCTGTGCCACGAGTACATCGAGCTGTTTGACAGCGGATTGCCGATCGGCGAGCTGGCCGACGTGCTGGCTTCCGGCATGCCGGTCGACGGCGAGCTGCGGCAGTGCCTGCTGGCGGAGACCGACGACGCCGCCCGCGCCGGCATGCTGCGCGAACAGATCGAGACGCTGGTCAAAGTCGCCCGCACGGCGCGCCGCCGCGTCGATGTGCACCCCTGGAGCCTGAATTGAGCGGCGCGGGATGTGCATCGGCGCGGTCGAATCGAATACCGAATCCTGAAGCGCGAATGGCCATCCGCTCTTCGACACTCGCCAATGCCGCGGAGCGGTGCTGCGATCTCGTCGGGAGCGTCAATCGCGGTGCTCGAAGGGCGGGTTGGCGATTAACAGCGGGCGATGCTGCGCCACGCTGATCAGCAGCCCCAGCGCGATGAAGTTCGCCCACAGGCTGCTGCCGCCGTAACTGACGAACGGCAGCGTCATGCCGGTGATCGGCGCCAGCCCGATGGTCATGCAGACGTTCAGCAGCGCCTGCGTGACGATCATGGCGACCACGCCGACGGCCAGCAGCCGCCCGAAGGGGTCGTTGGTGACGCCGGCCACCTCGAAGCCGAGCACGCTGATCCAGATGTAGGCCAGCAGGATGACGCTGGCCCCGGCCAGCCCCCATTGATGCCCGAGAATGGCGAAGATGAAGTCGTTGTGCTCCTCGGGCAGCAGCTTGTACTGCACGAACGCGCCCTCGGCCCAGCCCTGACCGCGCACGCCGCCGGTGCCCAGCGCGATCAGGCTCTGACGAAGCTGAAAGCCCTCGTTCATGTGCCAGCGCTCGTCGGCCGTGTTCTGCTTGAGCAGCACCAGGAAACGTTGCCGCTGATAGTCGTGCATGCCGAAGAAGTAGAACGCCGGCAGCAGCGCCAGCCCGGCGACGATGATGATCGCCAGGTGCCGCAGGCGAGCGCCCGCCGCGAAGAGCATCGCGAACAGCACCGGCAGCAGCATCAACAGCGTGCCCAGGTCGGGCTGCTTGAGGATCAGCAGCATCGGCAGCACGGTCATCAGAAAAGGCGGAACCAGCCCGGGCCAGGTGCGGTAGGAGTCGCGGAAGCGCAGATAGCGCGCCAGTCCCAGGATCAGCGCCACCTTCATGAACTCGGACGGTTGCAGCGCGAACTCGCCGAACTCGATCCAACGCCAGGTGTCCCGCCGCGGGCGGATAAACGGCAGATCGAAACCGAAGCGATCCACCAGCAGCAGCGCCAGGGCGATGATCGTGAGCCAGTAAATCGGATAGGCGAAATCCCCCGCGCGGCGGTAATTCACCGCCAGCGTGAGCAGCAGCAAGGCAATGCCCGTGACGAAGTAGACGCCCTGCCGAAGCGTGTTGACGCCGACGGTCTGCTGGACGACGCGCACCAGGCTGGGCGGGGCCGGGTCGAACTCGCGGTTCATCAATGGCGCGGTCTGCGGATCGACGCTGCGGTCCGTCGCGCGGATGGCGCTGAGCCCCAGCAGCGCCAGCACCAGCACGGAGAGCGCCAGTCCCCAGCCGAGCTGCGTGAGCTGAAAGAACCTCCGGCGTGCCATCGATGATCGGCTCTCCCGCGCGGCACTGCGCCGCCCCGCGCTTCAACCCCACTCGCGCTCGTCGCGCAGCAGCCGTTCAGCGATCTGCCGAACCAGCGGGCCGGCCACCCGGCCGCCGCTGCCGCCGAATTCGATGATCACACTGATCGCGTAGCAGCGCCCGCGTGGCCGCCCGCCGCGCGGCGTGTCGTCGCGCTGCGTGAACCCGATGAACCAGGCGTGCGCCGCGCGCTTCTCCACTTCCGGGAAACGCCGGTTCGCCTGGCGGCCGACGATGCGCGGTCCGCCCGGCCCGGGTGGACCCAGCACGTCCTCTTCGAACTGCCCGACGCGCACTTCGCGGCGGCCGTCGGGCCATTCCAGCGTGAAACGCTGATCGAGCACACGCGGCACGGTCTGAGCCGAGCCGGTCTTGCCGCACAGGACATAACCAGGCGTATCGAGTTTGGCAGCGTGCGCCGTTCCGCCGCGTTCGTTCACGACGCGCCACATCCCCGCGCGCAAGACCGTCAGCCAGCGCTCGTCCAGCTAGGGCTCGGCGGATT
>CAYOHG010000498.1:0-2946 GCA_964403685.1 uncultured Planctomycetales bacterium | reverse complement strand
CAATAGTCGAGCGCAATGAAGCACGTATTCAGCGCGACTACGACGATTATCCCGGTCCGAAGGGACCGCGCCATCCGCTCGCCTTGGATCTCGGCCTGGTAGGCTGAGTAGCGATTCGAATCAACTGCCTCGGAGTTGCTCATCCCTGGTGCGTTCGACCGCTCGATCAGCCGACTTGAGATCGCGGCAACTCTCCCGCAGGACAGCTCAGGGCTTTGCGCCCTATCCCTTCCTCATCGGGGCATTCGCGACGACTACGAGCGCTTGGGGCGGACGCCCAAATGCCGAATAGACTCGGACTTCCTCAAAACCGCACGACCTGATCAGCCCGGCCAGTTCTCCGCGTTCCCAGAACCGGAAGTATCCGAGTTCCTCCAAGTCCATGAGTCGAGCGGCGTCATTGAGGAAAAACCGCTGAAGTTCCGGAAAAGCATCCGCGCAATCTCTCCCGAACAACTCCCGCAGGCGATCGGGCTGCAGCTCTCGGACACCGTCCGCATAGATTCCTGAGATGTCCGCGTCCTTCCTGAGGCTCGAGACTACCAATCGCCCACCCGGCCGAAGACAGCGTCGCGCCTCTATCAACAACCTCTTTGGATCACTCACGTAACTGAGAAGCAGCGACGCAAGCACGCCGTCGACGCTTGCGTCCGTGACCGGTATCAGAACAGCGTGCTTCGCACTGAGGTCGACACTCAAGAACCTTACGTTGCTACCCACATCGGCACCGACGCCGAGAACGCGCTGCCGCGCCCTTGCCAAGGCCTCGCTGATGAGGTCTACTGCAACCACTCTCGCTCCGCTCGGCCATTCCCGCGCAGCGAGCTCCATTAAGAATCCACCAGTGCCCGCGCCCAAGTCCAGCATCACATCGCCCTGCCGAGGAGCGATCAGCTTCGCCTGAACCTCCATCAACTCACCGTACGCGGTCGTCGCCGTCATCAACTCGATTCCAAGCCGCCGATCCCTACCTAACAGGTATCCGCGCCAAAACTCACGAAGGTCGATGTTCGACGCCGAGCGACGTGCCCGCTCGGCACGCTCCCTTCTTGCGAGATCTCTCATGTCCGGGAGCGCGGTCGCCACCGTCCGCCCTAACGCCATTCGCACTGCTTCCGAGGCCACTAGCTGAAACGTCTGAAGCGCTTCTCGGCTCGATCGCAGTTGATGCCCCGCTGGAATTTCAATTAGCCGGCGATTCGAGTTGTCACCTGAGGAGAGAAGTGTCCTAACCCGGTTCACGTCCATCCACGCATCATATCGCCCGTGAATCCACGTGACGGGACATTCTATGCGAGCCATGTCGTTGCGTGCGTCTTCGAGGAAGACCATGCCATGGTCTAATGCGTCTTTGCCGGTGCGATCCATGTCAGCAACAACTCCGACAAGCTCGTGTCGACCGAATTGCACGCCACGTACCAACCCAGCCGCGTAATCTACGCCACCGGACACGGCCCGCAGACCCGATTGCAGATCCACCATCCCGACCACGCTGACCCACCCAGCGATAAGACCAGTGGGATCGGTCGCGACCGCTCGGCGACCCTCGATCGCCGCAAGGCTAAACGTCACGAGAACCACGGACTTCGGCCTCAGCCCTGGCGTCCTACGCAAAAACTCTAGGGTTGCATGGATATCTCTCACGGCACCCGAGAACGTGAACTTCAGGTACTCGTCGCCGGGCCTACGACAATCAGGATCCACGTGTGACTCCCCGCGCCGATTCGAGCCATCGAAGCGAACGACGAGTACCGGCTCGCCCACTTGTTCGAATGCCCGCACGAGGGTCCTCGCGAGCACAACGAGGGTTTCCTTGGTTCGCCCCCAAGCGGGCGGGATCACGACCGCGGTTCCGCCCGCTCCTCCGCCAGCGCGATCAATGATCGCTCGAAGCACTTGCCCCCTATCATTCAAGTAATCGACAGTCTCTATTTCCGGACGCGTGCTTTGTGTGCCGATCCAGCGCCTGCCAAGGCGTGTTCTCGCGCCACCCAGCACTCCGCCTACTACCGCCGCTTGGCGCCACGTGCGAGCAATGGCTGCATCCCCGAGAATCGAGCGGCGTCGTTCGATTGGCATCAAGTCACCGAAGGGTGTTCTGCTGACCTCGATCCCTAGCCGCGCCCAGCCAGACAGATCGCTTGCCCGATCCCGATTCCTTAGCGCCCCATACACGCGCTCGCCCGCCCTCAGACCATCCAAGAATTCGATTTCGAATGTGTCGCCGACCATCCCAATCATGTTGGCCGGCACGGAGACCCCAAGGCCTTGATATGACCAATCGAGTACCGATCCTCGAATCCGCTCGCCTGTCGCGATGCGAAGTTCGACATACCGTGGATCACGCTGATCCAACGGTGCATGGCGCTCCAGATCTCTGCGCTCCGCCTCGTATACGGACGCCGGCAGCACGCCGTTCAGACGCCCCTTCTTCCCAGTCGTCCGAAGATAGAGCGAGAAGAACAAGCGCGATCCCGCGAGGTCGCATGTGAAATGCGTCGGACGGCCTGACTTCGGTTCGAGGTTCCGGGACCGAAGCACGATGTCGCGTTCGCTTACCGCTATGACCTGTGCGCGCCTGGGCGCACTCCGACGATCAACGCCGTTGTCGAGAGTCACCGCTTCTGCGCGCAAGCGCTCAAACAAGTACCTGATACGTATGGGGTCGGTGATCTCGTCGCGATGTAGGCGACGAATCTGATCGGACGGGACCTGGTCAACACCCCGAACCAGCGTTCCCATGCGACCGACACCCTCTCCGGCTGCTCAGCCGCTTCTTCGCCCGCTCTGAGCTACCCGCTCTAACCAGCCGCGTGACGTCCGAGGAAGCGATGGCACGCGCTACCCACGAGCCTCTAATACCCGAGATGCAGCTTCGGCGCTATCCTTATATCTGCCTATGCCGTTGCCTCCGCCGTGAGTCGGGCCCAGGGGAGGGGCTCGGCC
>CAYOHG010000497.1:0-2949 GCA_964403685.1 uncultured Planctomycetales bacterium | reverse complement strand
GGCACAGCGTTCCTCCTGTTACTGCACGTGGCTTTGGCCGCCATCAAGAATAGCAGCCTGCCCGCACCTCTGCTGAGCGGAGCATCGGGGCTCAGCCCGCCGCCGCAAGCCCGCGCAGGACCGTTTCGACATACTCGCGCGCGCGGCGGGCGAGCGCGTCCACTCCTTCCGGCGACGCCGGGCGCGGCACCAGCGGTTCGAAGATGTTCTCGAACGCCAGCGGCATCGTGAGGCCGGTGCGCATGACCGGCGCCAGCAGCTTGTAGTGGTCGATCTCGCCGAAGCCGGGGCCGCAGTCCTCGTCTTTCGGCGTGTTGCGGTGGTCCTTGATGGCGAAGGCGCGCACGTCGCGCCAGCACTTCGCGATGTCGGCGATGGGATCCTTGTTCTCGTAATCGAGCACGTTGCCGGCGTCGTAGCAGATCTTGACGCTCTCCTGGCCTGCTTCGCGCAGGATCCGCGCGCAGTCCTCGCCGGTCGCCGAATTGCCCCCGTGCTGTTTGATGAGCACCATCACGCCGGCGGCGCGGGCGAGCGGTCCGGCCTGCTGCAAGGTGCGGATCACGCGGTCATATTCCCCCGGGCTGGTCTTGCCGAACGTGAGCACAAAGGGGATGCGGGCAGCCGCGGCCTGTTCGATGCGGCGGGCGTGGGCGCGTCCGGCCCCCTCGGCCTCGAGATGCACGGTGCTGCACATCATCACCGGCTCGATGCCTTCCTCGCGCGTGCGCCGAGCCAGGTTGGCCGCCTCGGCCGCGGACGCTTCGACGTCGAGCACGGGCGCGGTAGCGAGTGACGATCCGAACTGCGGCGCAGCCGGGATCGACGCCGGCGCGGCGCTCGACGCAGGCTGCCCTGCCCGGGGCGGTGCCGCGACGAAATCTCGTTCCGGCAGCGGCGCGCGGGCGCTGGCCGCAACGGGCTCCTCTAGGAGCGTGGGTCGCGACGTTGCGGCGGGCGAAGCCGCGCCCGGGAGGGGTGTTGCGGCATCGGATTGCGTGTGAAGCTGGCCGGGGGTTTGCCCCGGCGCCTGGGCCAAGTTTCCGGTTGCGGAGTTGGACGGCCCGGGCGAGCCGTTTCGCGCAGGCGTTTCGCGCGCTTGCGACGCCGACGCACGCGCCAACTGGCGGCGAAACGAGCGACTGTTGGGTTCGAGCTCGCGTTCGCCCTGCAAGACGGCGTCGGCGCCGCGCGTCGGATTCCGTCGCGAGGCGGCCCGCGCACTGGCCCGCTCGTCCCGTGCGATCTGTTCGCGCAAGCTCGGCAGCGGCGGAAGCAGGCTGGGTGTGAGCTGTTCAAACCCCGCGAGCAGAGCGTCCACGGTGGAGGCGGGTTTGCGAACGGGGCGGGCCGGCGAATCGCCGGCCACGGTGGGCGAAGGTGCTGAAAGCTGCATGACCGGACTTCCGCTGCGGTCTGCCTAGGGCTGCTGGGCGCTCCCGCCGGAAGCCTGCGGTCCTCCCTGACCGGGCACGAGTTGGTCAACGTCCTGTTCGCGCAGCTCGACGAGGAGCTGGTGCATGATGTCGAGTTCTTCGGGGGTCTTGAGCTGGCTGAGCAGTTCCTTCGCTTTGCTGGGCTTCAATCCGCCGACCAGCCGGACGGCGTCAGCCTGGCTCTGCTTCCAGGTCTTGACCAGGTGTTCTTTGGCTTGCTTGGGCGGCAGGCCCGCAACGAACTCAAGCTCCTTCTCGAAACCGTCGTCCTGCGCCTCGGAGCGGAGCTTGGCGCGTTGCGCGAGCCAGTCCTGCTGCTGTTTTTCGAGCTGCTCCTGGCGGGTGATGACCTCGTGAAGCACCTGGTCGAGCAGCTCGCGCTGTGCCGCCAGATCGCGCATGGCGCGGTCGAGTGTCGCCCGGCGAAGCTGCTCGTGGCGTTGCTGTTCGCGGATTTCTTCGGCGGACTGCTGCCGGGCAGGCGCGGTGCTGACCGTTTCAGCGTGCTGCACTTCGGCTTCGGCCGGTTGCGAGGCGGGCGCTTCGCCGCGCAAGGCGCGCAGCGCGGCGTCGACGCGATCCGGCGCAAGCCGGCCGGTGGAGGCCAGCAGGCCGAGCAGGCCGCCGACGGCCAGCAGGTTGGCGATCGCCACGACGGCCAGTGCGTTATAGAGCTTGCTCATCACGCCATTGGGTCCGATGGTTCAGCCGGCGCGGCCGGGCCGTCAGCCGCGAGCGTTCGGCTGCGTCTCATGCGCCGCCGGGGCGTAGCGCAGGCGAAGCAAGTCGCGCGCCAGGTCGTCGTGTTCGGCGGCTTCCTGGCGCTCGACCGCCTGGCGGTGCTCCGCGGCGCGGCGCTCTCGCAGCTTTTCCAGCACGCGCGTCTGGGTCCGTGCCGTCGTCAGCGACGTACGCAGCGGTTCGAGCTCCGTCTGGAGTCGCGCGTGCAGGGCCTGCTGTCCGAGCAAGACCTGCCGCAGGTGCGCAATCCATGCGCGCAGGCGCGTCAGCTCAACGACGTTCAGCGCGCCATCGCGCTGCCGCTGAAGGAGCTGCATCCCCTGCGCGCCGATCGTCCGCTCGGTGTCCTCGATGGCCTGATTCACGCGGGCGATCTGGGCGAGCTTTTCCCCGACGCGGCGCCGCGCCTCGCGTTCGCGCAACTCGCGCACCCGCAGGACTGTATCGAGCTTGAATTCAAAGCGTCGCGCCATAGTCGTCTACCCGGGCCGATCGGCCATCCGTCTATCTTCTCGGCTCGATACCGGTCGGTGGCTTGAGCAGCAGCGCGTCCAGCTCCGTCAAGTCACGCAACGTGTCCTCGAACGTCGCGCCGCTGGCGCGGTCCTGCTGCAAGAACTTCACGATCGCGTCGCGCGTGCGCACGGCCTGGTCGTAATCGGCGTTGGAGCCCGGTACGTAGGCGCCGATGCTGACCAGGTCCTCGATGTCGTCCCAGACAGCCAGCAGCTTGCGAACGCGCGCGACGGCGGCGCGCTGCGCCGCGCCGGTG
>CAYOHG010000496.1:0-2954 GCA_964403685.1 uncultured Planctomycetales bacterium | reverse complement strand
GCTGCACTACGTGCAGGATGTGCTTGGCAGCACCATCGCCCTGACTGATTCGGGTGGGGCCGCCATCGAGCGGTACACGTACGACCCATACGGCAAGACGGTGATTCAGGACGGGGCGCTGACCGCCGTGCGAGCTCGATCGCTCTATGCCAACCCGTTCCTCCGGAGCGGACAGCGATTTGATGTCGGAGTACTTCTCTATCACTTCCTGTTCAGGACGTTTTCGCCGAGTGCTGGCCGCTGGCTGCAGCGAGACCCGCTTCAGTATGTGGATAGTGTAAATCTCTATGAGTATGTGGCTTCGGGCCCAATGAACGCCGTTGATGTCCTCGGTCTATACCTCGACAAGGATGTCATACACAACTCGGACGGAACCATAACGTGGCATATCTACGATCGCGGACTGACAGGCTGGTTCAAGATTGAGTACCTCGGAAGCATTACGTTCGACCCGAATGATGATCACGCCGCTTGGCAGGCCCAGTACGTGTTTGAGCGCGCCTATAACATGTGGGGCGCCGTACGCGATATCGGCGACGGCCTCGAAATCGCAGTCATGGTGGCGTCCATCGCAATCCCTGGCCCTGAAGATGCGGCTCTGCTCGCTCTTGGCCTCGCAGTCAAGGGCGGGAAGCTCTTCCGGGGATCAAAGCTACTCGAAGGGGAGGAACTCGCGAAGGCCCTGAAGGAAATTGAAGCACTCAAGAAACTCTGGGCCAATCTGAAGAAGGTACCCAAGTCATTCATCAAGCAGCTTGAAAAAAATGGCATCGATATTCACAAGCTGAAGCGGGACCTCGTCGGAGATAAGGGGTCACTCTGGGACCTGTTTTATGATCCTGACACAGGCAAGATATACCTGCGAAGAAAGGACGGCACTGGCGAGGCCATCGATACGGGTCTGAGAGTGGGAGACGACTGTGGCTAACGTTCCCAATCGGGTACGTCGCCCTGAGTTGAGGGCGGTACTCTTCATCGAAGGTTTCGCCTCCTCGCCGACAGAGATCACGGCGCTCCTGGGCGTCTCCCCATCGCACGTCGTCGAACGCGGCAAGCCCACGCGCTTCGGCCCACCAGGGAATCTTGGCAAGACGATGAGCTGGTCACTTGCGACCGCGAAATCAGATGCTACGGGTTTGGATGCACTAGTCACGTCCTTGTTGTCGCACTTCGATGCATGCTGGCCCAAGCTTGTTACGATCTGCACAGGCGTTCATGTGGAGTTGCTTTGTGAAGTCTGGTTTGAGGACGACGCCACGAACCTTACGTTTGATTTGGGATTCAGTGCGGAAATTGTTCGCAAGTTGGCCGAGCTCGGTGCATCAATCGGGTTCGACGTCTATCCGGGCAAGT
This sequence comes from uncultured Planctomycetales bacterium, assembly GCA_964403685.1. Lineage (GTDB taxonomy): Bacteria > Planctomycetota > Phycisphaerae > UBA1845 > Fen-1342 > CAYOHG01. The sequence continues at coordinate 1,601 of CAYOHG010000496.1, read as the reverse complement.
GAAGCTCCTAAGCGAATGAGGTCAAGTAGGGTTTCACGTTTCACGTTATAGTACCACGCAATGGCACAGGAAGATGAGCGGCTACCAGAGTGGCTATCTGCAACGCGCGCATGCTGCGATGACCAGACTCGTGCCTCGATGATCGTTCAATTGTGCAAGTCGTTCGACTTGACGTCCCCAGAGAACCAGTTTGCCGTTGACGAGATCTCGCAATGGATAGCCTCACCCAGTGCGGACGTAAGGCGAGAGGTTGTGTTCGCGCTTTGCATGCTCAAGCCGGTGCGAGGCTGTGAGTGGCTTCTGGCGAAGGGTTGGTCACATGCACCGATCGGTGACTTGCACTGGTATGCATCAGCGATAGAGAACTCGTGCTCTCGGGCTGAGCAGGTCTCACAGGACCTAGTATGCACAGTCGTTGCGACGCTTCTAATTAGGCCGCCGACGGAGCCAGAGGACCCCAGCAATTTGGATGCCCTCGAGGTCTGGCAGGACTATCGCATGGCGAAAACCGAATCCATCCGTGCGTTGCGCCACTTGGCAAGCGTGGCGTTGCCCGAGCACGAGTGGAGCCCAGAAGCCGAGGTCGATTGGGAGTGCGTCGCTCGGCTGCTGAACTGGTCTTGCTGTCGCCATGTGACGGCCGCCGCACCGCGGAGCGATACATAGGCGAAAGCGCGGCACGCTATCAACGATCACCCGGCACTTGAAACCGAACGAATGTCGGCTCACCGATCGAGGGCTTGGCCCCGCGCGCCAGTGCCGGCCTGGACGCGGGCGTGATCGGCGCTCGATTCCGTGCTGCGGCGCGGGCGTATACACGGATCGTGCAAGGCGTCAGCGGTAGAATAGCGATCGGCAGCGTAGCGGATATCCTGCGACAGCCGACGACGATGAGATGAGCACCGCCAGCCAGTCCGGCTTCCGTGAACCGCTGACGCAGCTCGTGCAAGACTTCACCGCCTGGGACGGCATACTGCGGCGCGTTGGCCTGCGCCGGCGGGGTGAGGCGCTGGACGACCCCGACTACGATGTCCGCGCATCCGACGAGTTGGGGCGATTCCGCGAGCCAGCGAAGGCGATCATCATCTGGCTCGAACTGCGCGGCCGCGATGCCGACGCGGCGGAGGTCGACGACGCGATGGCCGCCCTGCGCGAAACCGCGCGGCGCTTCGACACCGGTGGACTGGAGCCGGTCTACGACGAGCGCGCCGACGAGCACCTGTCCCCGCTCGATCTGCTGATCCAAGCCGCGTCGGAGACGGCTAGCCGGCTGGAAGACCTCGACGCCAACGTCGCCTCCGGCGTATGGCAGGGCTTCGGCGATGCGTGAGCCTTGGCCGGAGCACATTCGCCGGACGCTCGACGCCTGCCGGCAGAACCCGGCGAGCGATGTGCTCTCGTCTGGGGGCTGGGCGCAGTTGCACTGCGGCGAACTGACGGTCGAACTCGACACCCTGGGGCGCCGCCCGATCGCCCAGCGCATCGATCGGGACTATGCGCGGCTGCATGAGTACCTGCGCGAAGCGACCACTGCCGGCTGGGCCGAGAATCGCCTGCTGCTTGCCGACGCCATCGAGGAGCTCGCCAGCACGCTGGCGGCG
>CAYOHG010000495.1:0-2968 GCA_964403685.1 uncultured Planctomycetales bacterium | reverse complement strand
GTGGCGCATTCACTTTCGGCCAAGAAGCGGATTCGACAGAACGAGAAGCGGCGGGTGCTGAACCGCTCGCGCCGCGCGACGCTCAAGACGCGCGTGCGTCGGTTCGAAGAGGCGGTCTCCGCGGGCAACGCGGAGCAGGCCGTCGGCACGCTGAAAGACGCCTGCAAGCTGCTGGATCGCGAAGCGAACCGCGGGCTGATTCACCCCAACGCCGCCGCCCGCAAGAAAAGCCGGCTGGCCAAGCGTCTCAATCACCTCAAGAAGGCTGCGAAGGCGGGTTAAGCGCCAATCCAGGCTCGTGCGAGATCGGCTTTTCGCCGGTTGAATCCGGGTTCTGGGTAGAGCTTTGCGGCGCGTCCCGCGTGGCGGCGCTTGCTCCAAGCAGCGGCGCGCGGACGCTTCGCGCGCGGGCGGTTCGCGCGCGGAATGCGCGCGCCCGCCAGGTGGGCGCGTGCGGAGGTGCAGAGACGGAGAGACGGAGAGACGAAGAGACGAAGTGCTCCGAGCGGGATTCTCAGCGGGTAGCGGTCTTCCGACCAGTCACCCTCTCGACCTGTCGACCATTCGACCTTTCGACGCTTCGACTTGCCGACCTCTTGACGCTTCGACCGCTTGACCTTCCGACCTGCTGGACTTCCGACCCGCAGACCTTTCGACCTGCCGACCTTTCGAAGCTTCGAGTTACCGACTTTTCGACCTGCTGACCGGCTGCCTCGCTCCGGCGCGGCGCGCGAATTGCTCGTCACCAGTCGCGAGCCGCGCAATGGCCACTGCGGCGCGAGGGTGTTGCGGGGCGAGCGACTCGTGGCTCGAGGATGTTGCTCGGCGAGCGTATTTGCGGCGCGAGGGCGTCGCAAGGCGCGGCCGCGACGGAGGATGCGCTCGTGAACCGGCCCGAGCATGGCTTATTGCGAACCGGCGGTACGTGACTCGCTCGCATGGTTCCTCGTCGCCGCGTCTTTCAAGACGTCGTTTGCTGCGCGCTACCGAATGACGGTCGCCGCAAAGGTAAGCGCGCGTTGATCGTCGATGAGCCCCCGAATGACCGCCAGCGCGGAGATGCGCGATCGCCGCTCGTCGGCGCGTTTCGTCGGATCACTGGAACGCCGCGTTTATGCAGGTGACTTGCGGCGCGCGGTGTGCTGCGGTCAGAAATCCCTGGCGTTTGCGCTTGATTTCTTTGACTCTCCAGATTCCTGAGCTACGTTTGAAGTAGATGCGAGCGCGAATGCGGACGCGGGAGACCGCCGGGATCATCACACTGCAATCATAACTATCCTGCCTTCCGGCCCTCCGCGCACGCACGAGCGACAGACACCCACAATGGCCCGCGAGTTGCGGGGCGACACCGAGTCGCATCCGTGACGCGCCCGCTATGCGCCTACGCGTACCGGGCGCGAATCGCCGGCGGCGTCCACGCAACAGGCCGGCCCTGCGTGCGGCGCCACCGTTACGCCCTCGCCGCGGGCGGGAGGCTTGTCATGTCCGTTCATGCAACTCCGCTGCTCGTTCCGACCGCCTGGCTGATCCGCCGAAACCCGCTGTACCTGCTCAGCGCGGCAAGCATGGTGCTGGCTGCCAAGACCTACCTTGACGCCGCGGAGCGACGAACCAGCGACTGGCTCCTGCTGGTGCTGCTTACGCTCGCGGTGCTGCAGGCGTACAACCTGTGTCTCGGCGGGCTGCTCATCCTGCTGCATCGCGCCCGCCGCAGCCCCGAGGACCATACCTCGCTACGTCTGGTCGCGGCGCTCTACTGGACCGCGCCGCTGGCGGCGACACTCGAATTCACGCAGCGCGACTGCCAGGCGGGTCTGGCCTTTGGCGCGGCCGCCGCGCTGCTGGCGCTGGCAACGCTGCTGGCGGTCAGCCGGGCGACCGCTCTGCGACTGACCGCATGGACATGGTGGATCGCGGTGTTGTCGGTCTGCGGCGTGGCGGCGGCGCCGGCCCGGCTGGCGACGCCTTACGGCCACGGGGGGACGGACGAACTGTTGCTTTACGCGAGCTGGTGGATGCTGGCCGCGCTCGCGACGCTGCTGGTGCCGCTGGCGGCGGGCGTGGCGCGCTTCGGCGTGGATCGCTGCCGGGCTACGCCGCTGCCGGCGACGCTCGACCGGCGCCGGCTGTGGGAACTGGCATTCGCGGCGACGTGCGTGCTGTCGGCCGGGGCGCACCTCTTTTCCATGAACTACTCGTTCTTCGGTCACGCCCAACCGTTCTATGGGTCGCCGCTGTTGTGCGTGCTCAGCGTGGTGCTGTTTCAATTGGCTTCGAGCAGCTTCGTCGGTCACCGCTGGGTGGCGCTGGTCGCCGCGCTGCTGGCGGCCCTGGCACTTTCCCTGGGTGTGTACGAGTTCCACCCGAAAGTCGACGCCGGTCGATTGCCGGCGCTGCTGGCCAGACCGCTGGCAACCAGCAGCGCCCTGGCCGCGCTGGCGTGGTGGTTCGGGGCGTGGTCGGTCGGCTGGCGGTCGCTTTTGCACCTGGGAAGCCTGGGCGCCGCGTTGGCGCTGTTCCTCGGCGCCGGCGGTCCGATCGCTGCCGGCGATGAGCCCGCGTCCGGCCTGCCGGCGCGCTGTGTTCCACTATCCACTGCGCTGATCACCTTCGCCGTCGCGGGGTATCTGATGGGCGTGGCCTGGGTGACGCGCAGCCGCGGCGAGTTGCTGGCGGGACTGCTGGCCCACGCGCTCGCCTGGACGTTTGTTATCGCCGGCCGCGTCGAGTCGGCGGCGCTCCCGACGGCGTTGCTGTGGGCGTGGACCTGGCTGGTGATGCAGCACGCCAGCGGTCGGCGGTTGACTGTCGTGGTCCAGTCGGCGCCGGTCGCAGCGTTGCTGCTGATCGGCATGGGGCACGATTGGGACCAGGCGGCGGCGACGTTCGCGCGTGCACACTGGCTGGGTTGCGTGTTGCTGCTGCTGACGATCGGCTTGTGCTGGCCCGCGACGCGCTACTACGGCAT
>CAYOHG010000494.1:0-2978 GCA_964403685.1 uncultured Planctomycetales bacterium | reverse complement strand
CGCAGATGGTCTCGACCAACGTGAAGATCCGCGGCATCAGCGGGCAAGGTCAGGAAGTTCCGCTGACGTGGTTCGACACGCAGGTGCACCCGAGCGGCATCACCTTCGTCGCCTCGCGCCTGACGTTTGAGACGTACGCTCCGGCGACGCTCAACGTCGGCACCGGCGACACGCTGTTCGCGACGATCACCGGCCGCACGTCGACGGCCAACACGCCGGGCGGCGTCGATTTCAGCGCGGATATCTACTACTCGGCCAGCGGCGATCCGTGCCCGTGGGACCTGGACAACGACGGGACGGTCGAGCTGGATGACCTGTCGGTGGTGCTGGTCAACTTCGGCACGACCAGCGGCGCCGGCCCCGAGGACGGTGACTTCGACGGCGACGGCGACGTCGATCTCGACGACCTGAGCGAGTTGCTGGTGCGCTTCGGCTAGGCCTGCCCGTAATCGGGACGGTCTGACCGTTACGGACGTTCGCGGCGCTGCGGATCGGCCACACGCTGGTCCGCAGCGTCGTTTTGTTTCGGTCTGCCGGTCCAAGCCACCCGCGACGGCGCGCTATCAGACGTTGTGGGTTGTGTCGCCGGTCGCTACACTGGAACCGGAGAGGAAGGGGTCTGCATCCTGCGGCTTCCGACGGCCGGCAGGGCTCAGCCGGACCATCCGATCAGGTTCTCATTCTTTTTTTGGAAGCCGCGCGGGCCGCGTGCCAGGAGCGCTCTCGATGCACCTATTTCGATTGTTCGTCGGTCTGTCGTTCGTCGCCGGCGGGGTGGCGCCGGTCTGGGCACAGGGAGCGGCGGATCGCTATTTCGAGATTCCCGGCGTTCGCGAATACAGCGGGCAACTGATCGCCCGTCCCCATCAGCCCGACGGCACCCGCGCGACGGACGCGGCTCATGACGCGGCCGTGCAGACCATGACGCACTTCGAGGTGCTCGACCACGTCTGGCAGACGGATGAGTATTTCTTCCTCGTGCCGGCCGGGCGAAGCGAGACCGAGGTGATCGACGAGCTGATGGCCAGCGGCGACTTCCAGTACGTCGAGCCCAATTGGCGCGTCTTCCCACTGAGCTGTCCGAACGACGCACAGTTCGGCAACCAGTGGCATCACCAGGCCAATCGCATGCAATCCTGCGATGGCTGGAACATCCACACCGGCACCCCCGCGACCGTCGTAGCCATCTGCGACACCGGCGTGCGGACCACGCATCAGGACCTGCTGGCCAATCGCGTCGAGGGTTTCAACGCCTGGCAGCAACTGTGGGAATCTCAAGGCGGCGCGATCAATGACATCAACGGCCACGGGACCGCCACCACCGGATGCGCCGCCGCCAACGGCAACAACAGCGTCGGTGTCTCCGGCGTCGGCTGGAACCTTTCGCACCGCATGATGCGCGTGACCGACGACCCGGGCGGCGGCGCATACCTGGGCGTCCTCCAATACGCGGCGCGCACCGCCATTGAGGCCGGTGACAAGGTCGCCAGCGTCAGCTATTCCGGCGTCGATGCACAGTCCAACCTGACCACGGCCAGCTACATCAAGTCCATCGGCGGACTGCTCGTCTGGGCCGCGGGCAACGACGGCCGAAACCTCACACTCAACGACCGCGACGCCGACGACCTGATCGTGGCCGGCGGGACCGATTCAGGCGACAACAAGGCGAGTTTTTCGGCGTACGGCATTTTCGTCGACGTGGTGGCGCCCGCCGTCAACGTCTACACAACCAGCAACAGCGGCAACAGCAGCTACAGCGGCGCGACCGGGACGAGTTTCGCCTGTCCGCTGACGGCCGGGTTGTGCGGCCTGATTTTCTCGACCAACCCGGACCTGGAACCCAGCAACGTCGAAGCGGCGCTGAAGGAGGGCGCGGAAGACCTGGGTTCGCCCGGCGTCGACAACACGTACGGCTACGGCCGCATTAACGTGTTCTTCTCTCTGGATTTCGCGCAGACGTACTGTGCCGGCGACACGATCACCCAGCACCCGCAGCCGGTGGACGCGTGCGTGCATGACGATCTGGCCTTCAGCGTCTCGGCGACGGTCGGCTCGCCCGCGTACCAGTGGCAGAAGGACGGCGTTGATCTGTCCGACAACAGCCGAATCAGCGGCGCTACGACAGCGTCGCTCAGCATCACCGATGCGGTCCTGGGCGATGCCGGCCAGTACCGCTGCCTGGTTACCAACACGAGCACCGGCTGCGTGCGCACGAGTCAGGAGGCCGCGGCGACCGTGGGGCTGTGCGGCGTTGTGACGCAGCTCGTTCGCAATGACACAGTGCCCACCAGCGGCGCCGATCTCGCTGGTTTCCAGCGCAACGTGCGGCACTTCACCTTTGACCTGCTGGTGGACACGACCGGCTACCCCAGCGACTGGACCGCCTCGGAAGCGGCCATTGACGTCGTCGCTCCGCAGCTTGGCGGCATCTGGCACGCCAGTGATGAGGTCAATTTCGGCCCGCCGCTGGAGAACCTGAACGTCCCATTCCTGCCGGACAACAGCACGGACACGCGTGCTTTCGACACGTTCCTGTCGCCGCCGCTGAACGCCTACTTCACGTCCGCGACGCTGGCATCGCCGGGCGGGCTGGTGTCGACCGACGTTCGCATTCGCGGAATCAGCGGGCAGGGTGCCGAGATCCCGCTGGCCTGGTTCGACACCGTTCAAAGTGGCGGCGGAGACTTGTTCGTCGGCGGCCGGCTGACGTTCGAGCTGGCTGGCGCGGGCGAGATCAGCACGGAGCCGGTCGGCGACCTGTTCGCGACGATCAGCGGGCGGACCGCGACCGCCGTCAACGTCGGCGGCGAGCCGTTCAGCTTCAGCCTGTACGCCACCGTGAACACCGACCCTTGCCCCTGGGATCTGGACAACGATGGGACCATCGAACTGGATGATCTGTCGATTGTCCTGGTTCACTTTGGCACCACCAGCGGGGCCGGGCCTGAGGATGGGGATTTCGACGGCGACGGCGATGT
>CAYOHG010000493.1:0-2981 GCA_964403685.1 uncultured Planctomycetales bacterium | reverse complement strand
CCCGTCGAGTGCCGGCGCGGTCCAGGCGCGCTCCGCGAGGATGGGCGATTGGGAGAGCACCTCGACTCCAGCCGGCGACGCCCGCAACAGGAACAGCACGCCCTGTTCATTGAGCGCCAGCAGCTTGTCGGCGGCCCGCAGCAGATTGGCAATGCCCACCTTGCGTTCTTTCCAGGCAAACTTGCCGGTGGTCGTGTTCAGGGCCGCGAAGACCGGGGAGCGCGAGCTGCCAAACGTCCCGTAGAGGTGGTCGTCGATGCGGATCGCGGTGGTGTGGTCGATGCCGCTGTGCACGCTCCAGACCAGCTCCGCCGCGGCCCGCTCGCCGTCGCGCTTCAGTCGCACGCCGTAGGTGTCCTGAAACGATGAAATCACCAGCAGGTCGTCCGCATAGGTCAGCGCACCGACGTGCGTGTCCCATTCGTTCTTCAGCGGAAGCTCGAAACGAAGCTGGCCGTCGGCGGGATTCACGCCGATGACCTGCGCGCTCATCAGGATCGCGAGCGTGTCCAGCTCACCGATTCGCAGCGGCAGCGGCGAGCCGTAGGTATTGGTGTAGGACTGACTTTTCCAGGCGAGCTGGCCGGTATCGATCGCGAACGCGGCCAGCGCCTGTTGCGCCCCACCGACGGGCACAATCACGGTGTCACCGAACGCGACCGGGCTGGACGAGTAGCCGAAAGGCAGCGGTGTGCCGGCCAGCTCGTCGCGCAGCTCGTGCGACCAATGAACCGCGCCGTCCGCCGAGTTCAGGCACAGCATCCGCCCGTTGAAACCGATTGTCACGAGCCGCGATCCAAGCAACAGCGGCGTTGCGTTCGGGCCGCGGCCGAAATTCGTGTCGGCGTCCTTTGGCAGCGGTGCCGGATAGGCCCGCTCCCAGACCGTCGCGCCGCTCTGCTTATCCAGCGCGACGACCACCTCTTCGTCGCCGCGACGGATCAGCGTGTAGAGCTGCTTCGCATCGCAGACGATTCCGGAGTACCCCTCGCCGAGCGGCCGCTGCCAGAGCCGCGCGGGGCCGTCCGCAGGCCACGCGTCGGCCAGTCGGACATCCGGCGCACAGAAATCGCGGTTGGGCCCGCCCCACTGCGGCCAATCCGCCGACGCGCTGAGCGTTGCCAGCAGTCCGAAGGCGAGCGTGCCCCGGACCCGTGATCGCCAGAACGAGTGCATGTCGCCCCCATATACATGTTGCGGCCGAGCTGCTGCGCTCCGCATCGGCCGGACCCAAGCCGGCAGCCGCGCCGCGGGAGAACTCGCCTGCGACCGTGCAATCGGCTGCTGAGCGGAGTTTACCCGGACGCGGTCCGACGCGCGTCCCCGCATCGCCGGAGTGCCACAACTTCTCCGCCGCCCGCTTCGCCCGGTCCGCCGCACTACGCCGCGCTTCGCCGTCGCAGCACCGATCCCGCCAGCGGCGCCAGCAGCATGAGCGTACTCGGCTCCGGCACGATCTCGGCCAGGCCGGTGATCCCGACGCCGTAGTTGTCGAGCACCGCCAGTTGCGTAAACGTACCCGTGAGCGCCTGGGTTCCGAGCACGAACTGCCCCGTCGCCGGCAGCGCGTACGAGGCGTAAATCGTCCCGCCGATCATCTCCAGGCCGACGTAGTCGTTATTCGGAGTCGGCGCGACCGGCGTTGAAAACGTGTCGCTCAGACGATAGTGCCAGAGCATGTCGGTGTTGAACTCCGAGTAGTAGAACTCGTTAGGCTGCCCGGGGACGGCGACGATCCCGCCCGGCCCGCCAAAGACGCCCGTCGTCCAGCGATTGACCTCGGTGAACGTCAGCGGATCCCATTCCACGAGGATCGAGCCCTGCGGCGCGACGCCGGCGATGCCGAAGAGGCGGTTCCCGACGAAGACGGGTGAGGCGTTGGGTCCGCCGCGTGCGCCGATCGGCGTCAACGCGGGCGTGGCCAGCACGTTGTCAACTCGGTACACGGTGCTCTGGCCGAGCGCGAGGATGTCACCGGCGCCGGCCCCGCCGTTGAGCGTCCCGACCGTCGTTCCGGCGGGCACAGTGGTCATGCCGTTGATAATGTCTCCGATGTTGTGGAACGCCTGCGTCGTGCCCGCCTGATAGCGATAGAAGGTATCGCCTTGGCTGATGAGCAACGTCGGCTGTGCGTGCGCCGTCGAGGCGACAGCGAGGGTGCCGAGAATACCGATTGCCGTCCGCATCATGTTCGTGGTCATGGGGTTTCTTTCGTGAGGTTTGCCGCGCATTCTGGAGTTTGCCCGCTGCGGCGTGGCCCATTCACCTGTCCGCAGTGCGGAGTAGCCAGGGGAGCGGTGCGCCGCGAGTGCTTCGGGCTGATTCCCTCGTCATGGGTTGTGCTTCGCGCCGCTTGCCGCCGATTCGCCGCCGTCAGCACCACCCCCGACCTTGGGCCGGGGGTGGCGTCGACGGATAGCGGATGCACTTAGCGTTTGCGCCGCAGGGGCAGCAGTCCGGCGGCCAGCAGCGCGATCGAAGAGGGTTCCGGAATGGTCGCGCCCCAGATGCCGCTGACACCCAGCGGGTCGGTGCCCCAGCCCGAAATCAGCGTGCCATCGGCGCTCACGCCGGTCACCGCGTGCAGCGTCCAGCCATCCAGGCCCGTGGCGCCCAGGCTGATCAGGTACGCCGCGGCGTCGTGGAACTGGTAGTCGCCGCCGGCGGTGCGAATCCACAGCGCGGCCTGCTCGGAACCGCCGGGCATCGTGACGGACCCTCCCACCACGTCGCCGCCATTCGCCAGTGCGTACGTCGCCGAGTCGTGGTCGTCGAGCGGGTCGATCAGGCCGTCGCCGTTGATGTCGCCGCCGTCCAGCAGCGTGAGATCGCCGCTGTCGACTGCGTAAAGCCCGCCTTTCTGGTTCGATCGCGTCGTGCTGATGGCCGCCAGCGCGATGTCGCCGTCGTTGGAGATACCCGTGAAGGCCAGTGACTCGGCCTCCGGGCCGGCGATCGAGGGATCGACCACCGTGTAGCCG
>CAYOHG010000492.1:0-2991 GCA_964403685.1 uncultured Planctomycetales bacterium | reverse complement strand
GGCGCCTTGCGCGGCGCCGACCTTGGCGCGGCGCCGCGCGGGCGCGAAAGCGGTTTTTTGGTCGGTTTTTCGCGAGGTTGCGCTTCGCTAATTTGTTCTTGAGCCGGGTTTGCAGGCCCTTGACAGCGCTATGACCCCGACCAATAATGCCGCTTGGCTTTAGTCGCCCCGGCGTTGGCGCGTCGCCGGCGTTCCTTCGGGCGAGTCGCCATTGTCGCGAGTGGAGGTTCTGCAATGCGGCGGACAACCGCGAAGATTGTCGGTCTGATCCTGACGGGTTCGGTGCTGTTCGAGAGTGGCTGCTGGGGCTATGTCTGGGATGCCACGCTCAATGCGACGTTCTCGGCGCTGCTGAACAGCGTGACGAGCCAGTTCTTCCCGCTGAACGTCAACGTCGTCAACGGCTAGTTGACCGACCCAGACGGGCTTGGTGGCACGCACCGCCGGCTCGACGCACTATGCGTGAGACGGAGTGGCAGGAGCTCCTGCCACTCTTGTTCTTTTTTGGAGGCGCGGCGATCTCGGTCGCCGCTGCGCCGGGCTCAGTATGTGCAGACGCGGCCGAACTGCGTTAGAAACAGGCTCAGATCGTCCAGGTCCACGTCGTCGTCGTCGTCCAGGTCGCCCTGATTGACGTGCATGTCGCCGGCGATGCCGAAGCTCGCCAGCAGAATCGACAGGTCCAGCAGGTCGACGGTCCCATCGAAGTTCACGTCCGCGAAGCACTCGCACTCGTCGGGCACCAGGTTGGCATTCGCGTCCGCGGATGTTCCACTGGCGATGTCGTCCGCATCCGGGACCGCATTGCCGTTGCAATCCCACATCCGCTGTCCCAGATACAGATTCGTGCCCAGGAATTGCTCGCAGATGTCAGGCATGTGGTCGTTATAGACTTCGATCGCGTAGCCCCAGATGCCCAGGTCGCCCACCGAGTAGTCGATCGACCCACCGGAAACCGGGTACGCGCAGTGGTACACGCGGTTGACGCAGTATTCGCGCGCGCCGGCGTCCAGCAGCATCTCGCGCACGTGCAGCCCGACGCGCCGGTAGGTTCCGTGGTCCTTGCAGCGCTCGTCCTTGTGTCCCCAGGTCCACATGAACCAGTTCACGTAGCCGTGATAGTCGACGTGCAGGCGGATCTGGGGGTAATTCAGCATCAGGTCGCGCAGCGCCGCCGTCTCGGGTTCGGAGAACGGGTACGGTCCGCCGCTGGGATCCTGCCCACTGCCCGGCCCGCCCCAGTTGCGGTTCAGGTCCACGCCGTGTGCGTTGTAGCGCGCGATCGGGTAGCGATCGACATTGACGATGGGCACCAGGAACCACTCGACTTCGTCGACCAGCGCGGTTAGGTCAGGATCTACACCGTAGCCGCCCAGCAGATGATCCGCGACGTAAGCCAGGACTGACGCGCCGGCCGCCTCGTTGCCGTGCTGGGCGCCGTGGAACAGCACGCCGGGCTTGGACGGATCGCCACCGCCGATCCGCAGGCCGTAGATGACGCGCCCCTGCACCGATGTCCCCACCTCGATCACCTCGGCGACCTGCGGGTGCGCCGCGGCCAACTGCTGCATGAATGTCACGTGCTCGCTGTAGGTGCGCAGGGAATCGAAGAACCCGCGCGTTGCGTTTCCGGCGAATCTCTCGTCATACCAGCTTTGCAGATCGGGAATGACGACATGATAGGCCAGCCCCAGCGCCGCCAGAGTTTCGAGTCCCAACGACGATGCGCGCAACTCCAGGTCGGCACCCTCCAGTTCGTCCGACCAGAGCTGCACGTCGTCGCGAAAGAACGAGAGCGAGCCGAGCAGTCCGCTTCGCTCGGCATCCACATGGGAGACACGGACTACCTGGTATTGCGAGAGGTCCGGGCTGTTCGCGTCGGCGGCCGTGGTTCCGCGGGCGCCGGAGAGGGCCGTCGCCAGCAGGGAAAGCACCAGCCAATTGGACATGGAACGCTCCTTTGCCGCGCGCCCGAGCAGTGCGCCGGGGATCACCGACTCGCCCGATCCACGGTAGTTCTCCAGGACCAAGGCGTCAATGCATGGAGCCGCTGCGCTGGACTCAGGCGCCAACCGGGCCGCGACGCAGCGCGGGAACTTCCGCCGCATCCGTCCGGGTTTGAGCTATACTGATTGATCTGTAATCACGTTTCCGCGCACGATCCGAGAGGCGGAGCCGCATGCAACGTCCCGAGATGAACTTCGCCACGCGGGCTATTCACGTGGGTCAGGAGCCGGACCCCACCACTGGGGCGACCGTGCCGCCGATCTTCGCGACCAGCACGTTTACCCAGGAGGCTCCCGGCAAGCACAAGGGCTATGAATACGCCCGCGGCACGAACCCGACGCGCGATGGATTGCAGCGCTGTCTGGCCGCGATCGAAGGCGGCGAAGCGGCCCTCAGCTTCGCCTCCGGCCTGGCGGCCACCAACGCCATCTTCTCTTCCCTGCTGCGCCCGGGCGATTCGGTGGTGGCGTACGGCGACATGTACGGCGGCACGTTCCGGCTGCTGGAGCGCGTTTTTCGGCCGTGGGGGCTGGAGATCCGCTACACGGACAGCACCGACCCCGCGGCACTGGCGGCGCTCATCGACGGCACGACCAAGCTGGTGTGGATCGAGACCCCCACGAACCCGATGCTGCGGCTGCTGGACATCGCGGAGGTCGGCAAGGCCGTCCGGGCGGCGGTGGCCCGGCTGGGGACGAAACCGATGGCCCGCAAGGGCGGCTCACCGATGGATCACGACTTCGGGCTGCTGTTCGTCGTCGACAACACGTTCGCCTCGCCGGCCTTGCAGCAGCCGCTGTCCCTGGGCGCGGATATCGTCGTTCACAGCACGACCAAATACCTCGGCGGGCACTCGGACGTCGTCGGCGGCGCCGTCATCACAAAGCGGGCCGAGCACATCGCCCCGCTGCGCTTCTTCCACAACGCGGCCGGCGGCGTATCCGGCCCGTTCGACTGCTTCCTGACGCATCGCGGGATCAAGAC
>CAYOHG010000491.1:0-3007 GCA_964403685.1 uncultured Planctomycetales bacterium | reverse complement strand
AGGCGTGGCTGTCGCCCAGGTCGGGCCGGGTGATCCCGCTGCGCTGCTGCAGGGTCGCGAACGCGATGGCGCGGTCGCCGATCACGACGCCGAAGCGGGGCTTCGAGTCGCCTCGGGAAAAACGGATCAGCTTCATCGTGATGCTCCGTGAACTTGTCGGCCGGGTCAGAACTCGACCTCGATGCGCTTGGCCTTCGCCACGGCGAGGACCGCGTCGAAGACTTTCGCGTGGTCCCAGGGTGCGTCCGCGGCCTCGTCGCGGAACTCGCGGTAGGCCCGCTCGACGTTCATGTACAGGCGCGCCGGGGCGCGCCACCCGCCGTACGGGCCGAAGTTGATCTTCTTGGACGCCTCCAGGGCGCTCAGCCCCTGCCCGAACCAGCGCTTCGATTCTTCGCGCACGTATTCGAGGTAGGCTTTCATCTCCATCGCACCCTCGATCCCGCACACTGGTCCGTGTCCGGGAACGATGACGTCCGGGTCGAGCGAGATGATGAGGTCGAGCACATCGAGCCATTTCTCGTAAGTGCCGTTCCAGCCCATGGGGGTGCACTCGCGGAAGATCACGTCGCCCGCGAACACGACCTTTTCCCTGGGCACATGGATGATGGTGTCACCGATCTGGTGGCACGGCCCCACGTAGATCAGGTGGACTTCCGTGCCGTCGAGATCCAGCACGTGCCGCTCCTCGAACACGGTCGTCGGCAGCACCAGCTTGATGCCGTCGAAGTCGTAGTCCTGCTGCAATTGCTGTGCGACGGCCAACGCGCCCGGGTGCAGGGCCTTGAGCAGCATGCGCGTGAGGAAGCGATCGGCACCCTTGAGCAGCTGCTGGGTCTCCTTCGGATCGGCGACGTGCGGCATCAACTCCTTGACCCGCCGGTGCGCGATGATCTCGGCGCCCTCGAAGAGCTGGTTCCCCCAGACGTGGTCGCCGTCCTCGTGCGTATTGATCACGCGCTTGGGCGTGCCCCGCCAGACCTTGCCGAACAGCTGGATCATCTGCCGCCCATGAGGCAGGTCCGACTGTGTGTCGATGACCACGCCGCCGCCCAGGTTGATGAGGCCGGAGTTCGCGTCGCACACGCGATTCTTCTCGTTCAGAACCGCAAAGCAGTTCTCGCTGACTTGCTGTAGTTTCATGCGTGCGCTCATTGAAGGCGGCTGTTTCGGGCCGTGCGTCGCGAACGGGTCGGCGTCGATCAATGCAACGGCGGTGAGCCCGCCCGTTCGGCCCCGGTGCCATGGCGCCGCTGGTGTCGCCCGCGGCTGCTACACTCGCCCTGACCTCTGGAAAGGTCGGCTCGTCCCTGCGGCGATAACCGGATGCAGGTCGGGCGCAGTATGCAGCCAGACATCAGGATCGAATATCGGAATTCCGCAGAACCCGAAAATGATGGCCCCCCCCGTCACCACTGCCGAACCTGCCGTCACGGTCGTCGAGATCAGCGACCCCACTGCCGCCGGCGCGGGCCTCGAGCTGATCGATCAGGATGTGATGCAGCTTCAGTCGATGCCGCTTCGAGCACGCCGAGTGATCGTCCGTCTCGAGTCCGCCGCAGTCGTGTTCCATTCGACCAACCTCCGCGTACGGACCCGTACGAGTGTCCGCAAGGGCCTGCTCGCCTACGTCACGTTCGGCCCGCAAGCGAAAGGGACGGCGAACGGATTGCCGGTTCGCCCAGAATTGATGCTTGTCGCGGCGCCCGAATCGGAGGCCAGTTTCGTTGCCGACGTCGGCTGGGAGAGCATTACGTTTCTGCTTCCGCCGCAGGACATCAGCGCGCATCTCATTGCCCGCCAACGCGAGAGCGAGTTTCGCTTGCCGCACGGCGTGGAGACGCTGCAGGTGAACGCGGAGAAGGTTCGCAGGCTTTTCAGCTGGGGGAAGCGACTGGTGGACACCGCCGCCCGCCAGCCCGCGCTGTTCAACGAGCGGAAGCATGAGCGGGTCGCCGCCCGGGTCGAGTTGCTGGAAACCCTCTTGGCGACGCTAGACGTGGCCAAGGATTTCGAGCCCGACCGCAGCGACCGGTCGCGGCAGACCCAAAGTCTCATCGTCAAGATCGCCGAGGACTACGCCCTGTCGCATACCGACGATCATCTCTATGTGAGCGACCTGTGCAGAGTCGCCGCGGTGAGCGAGCGGACGTTGGAATACGCGTTCAAGGAGGTCATGGGATTGACACCCATGACCTATCTCATCCGGCTCAGGCTGCACCGGGTGCGCCAGGCCCTCCTGGCGGGGACTCAGGGATCGACCACGGTCTCGGCCGAGGCGCTCGAGTGGGGCTTCTGGCACTTCGGTGAATTCTCGCGCGCCTACAAGGAGTGTTTCGGGGAGCTACCGTCGGATACTCTGCGACGAAAGCCAGGTGAGTCGCAGCCGTAAGCCAAAGGCTGTGTCGCACGCAAGCCGCGTGGTCCGGAGTGCTCCTCGCTCGAATCGGGAGCGCTGCCCCTCGTAACCCGGGCGCCCGGGCACTGCACATGACTGGGTCCTCGACATAATGGCCGGGAGCTGCCGCCGGCCATCCCCCGGGTGCACAGCCGTTGAGCTAGGCACCACGAATCTGGCGCAGACAGGACTCCAGCAGCTCGACCGCTCTGTGTGCGAAGGCCCACATAACGGCTTCGCGGTCGGTGCTGCCGGTCTCGACGGTGATCACGGCCTCGACCGGACCGCACACTGCCATGCACGCATGGCCGGGTGCATCGCCGTAGCGACTACCGGTGGGCCCGCTCGCCCCCGTTTCACTCAGACCCCAGGTGGCGCCGAGGTTGTCGCGAACGCGCTGCGCGAGCAGCTTCGCGAACGGCTCGCTGGCCGAGCGGATGCCCGCCATGTCCTGCGCGGTCAGGCCCGATAGCGCAGAGCGGATTCGCAGTGTGCGTTCTGTCGCCCCTCACCCCAACCCTCTCCCGGCCTTCCGGCCGCACGAACAGAAGATGACCGCGGTGATTGGTCAGGTAGCGGGCGTCCTCGGGTTGAAAGCCGCGGGCAAGT
>CAYOHG010000490.1:0-3008 GCA_964403685.1 uncultured Planctomycetales bacterium | reverse complement strand
GTATAAAGTAGGACCGTGAAACTCGCGCGGCTCGTAGACGTAGCGCCCGCTATTCCACAGTTCGAACAGCTTGACCGCATGCACGGCTTCGTCCGTGTGCATGGGGCGATCCGACAGCCGCGGAAGCCGAAGCGCCGCGGCGATCACCGCCGCCAGCAGCAGCCCGAGGACCCAGGTAGATCGGATGGGTCGGTCCACGGGGGCAGTTGTCCCGCAAAGCGCGCCGGGTCGTCAAGCGGGCGAAACGCCCGGGACGCACGCTGACGCGCCGCGGCGCAGTGGCGGCAAAAAAGGACAGCGCCAGCAGGCGCTCCCGCAGGCCGAAGCCCGTTATGCCGGAAAACGCTAGCTGGCGCTGCGGATAAGGGTCAGTGAATTGCGGCTGCTACCAGCGACGGCCGCCGCCGTAGCCGCCGCCGTCGCGTCCGCCCCCGCGGCTGCCCCCGCGGCCGCCGCCGCCGGGACGTCCGCCGCTCTCGCGCGGGCGAGCTTCATTGACGGTCAGGGTGCGGCCGTCGTGCTGCTGCCCGTTGAGGGCGGATATGGCGGCCTGAGCCTCCTGCGCGGAACCCATCTCGACGAACCCGAAGCCCTTGCTGCGGCCGCTGTCGCGATCGGTGATCACTTCAGCCGATGAGACGGCTCCGTGTGGCGAGAACAGCTCGCGCAGATCGTCACTGGTGACGTTGTAACTGAGATTTCCCACGTACAGCTTCGTGCCCATTCGGATGACTCCAGAGCAGAGCGAATTGACCCGATTCTTGCTTTCCGGGTTCGGCGAAAGGGGTCAACCAAAGACCCAAAGGTAGGAGCAGGCGAAACAGGCTGAGAGGATTCGCTCCTGGCGAGAGAGGCGGAGTCTTCGCTGCCGATCGTCGAGTCCAACCATTCGTCGAGAAGTATAGACCGGCCGGCTCCCAACGCAAGTGAAATCCGCGCCCCGCACTACGATCAGTCCGACGTCACGCGAACCGTGAGCGGAACGAAGGCCGCCACCGGCGTGCCGGGAATCGCATGATCGGCACCGCTCCCGGAAACGCTCCGCATCGGAATACGGCTGTGTGGCGGCGCCGTTCGGCGAGCGATTCCACCGCGTAGCAGTCGAAGCATCCACCGGAAGGTGCGGCGGATGGTCTGCGAGACCCCCCACATGCCGACGATCTGCATGCCGGCGTCGGCCAGAAACAGCCGGCTCTTGGGCCGGATCAGCGCGATCGCGAAACGCAGCGGGTTATAGAAGAACAGGTACGCCAGCATGATGTTGAGCTGCTTACGCCACGGGCTGGGATGCTCCGTGGCGATTACGTAGTTGGCGTCAAGCATGTGCGGCTCGACCCGCCGGCCGGCCACGCTCTCGATCACCAGCCCGGATGTGAAAGCGTTCTCGTAGAGCTTGGAGCCCGTCGCCGGGGTCATCATCAGTACCTGAAGGCTGATCGCGCCCGCCTTGCGCAGCAGATTCGCCTGATTCAGCAGCCCGTAGTGTCCGCGGCGCGAGTAGAGCGGCTGCGAATCGTGGTGCATCATCATCGGCATCGGGCAGATGCCGTTGCGCGAAAGCAGTTGAAATGCCTCGGCGGTTTTGTCGACGCTCTGCCCCTTCTTGACGAAGGTGGCGGTCATGTCCTCGACACCCAGCCACAGGGCACGCACTCCGGAGCTGCGCACCGCCGGGATGTGCTCGCGAAGCTGGAGCGTGTCGTGCACGGTGACTTCGGTGCCCCAGCGGACGCGTTTGCGGAACGGACGGCCGGCCAACTCGGTTCGCGCCAGCGTTTCAACGATGTCGAGCGTGCGATCCCGGTCGTTGAAGAAATTGTCATCGGCGCCGAAGAAGTAGCGGATGTTGAACTCGTCGTGCAGCCGGCGGAATTCGTCGGCGACGCGTGCCCCGCTCTTGACCCGGTGCTGCCGCTGGTTGTAGGCCGGAATCGGACAGTATGGGCAGTTGAATTTGCAGCCAAACGTCAGCACCAGCGACGCGATCGGGCTGAAGCGCGCCACGCGGCCCGCCGACAGCGCCCGCGGCGCCAGCGTAGCCCGCCGCGCCGGCGGCTCCAGCAGCCGATATCCGAGGGCCGGGTGCGGCAGCTCGTCCAGATCGCCCACCAGCCGCTGCACGCCGGTATCGACCAGCTCGACCACCCGGCCGCGCTCGTCGAGCGTCGGGTAAACCAAGCCGGGAATGTCGTCGAGCAGCCCGCTGTTTCGGGCGCGGAAGAACGCCTCCCGCAGTGAGCCGTGCCGGTCGCGCATCGAGAGCAGCACCTCCAGCAGGCTCAGCAGCACATACTCCTCGCCCGTGACCGCAACGTCCGCTCCGGCCGGACCGTCGGCGTCGATGCCGAAAACGTCCCACGGCTCGTACACCGTCTTGGCGCCGCCGGCGATGATCAACGGCCGCTGGGCCGGGTCGATCCGCCAGGCGTCACGGATGAGCTGCTTGCAGGCGGTGGTGTGAATCTGCATGCTGGAGATGCAGAACAGGTCGGGGATGCGGCCGTCGAGCCGCATCTGCGACGGGCGGAAGTTGGGATTCCACTGCTGCAAGACGACGCGCGTCTTGTGAAAGCCGGCGTCGGCCAAAGCGGAGCCGACCGCCCGCACGCCGGCCGGCGCCATCCGCAGGTCGGCGTAGATGAACGGCAGCATCCGCGTGCGGTGATCGAATGCGCACGCTACGACGGAGACCAGGTCGTGCTGTGCCGAGAGCCGGCGCAGCCTGGCGCGCAGCTCGGTCAGTTGGCCGGGCCTGAGTAGTTCGTCGCCGCGCTGCCGGCGGGGTAGTTCCACGGTGTACTCCGCACGCCGCGACGGCGGCGCATCACAGCGGCCCGCGCACCGCGACCATTCGATGCCTGCTTAACCGCCCGAGGATAGCGCCGTCAACCGGATGCGGCCAGGCGCCCGGCAGAATTCGAACATCGCGCACCGGATCGTCGCGACGCGCCCGGAGACTGCGTGCCTGTGACCAGGCGCCTCCCCCAAAACCGCGCGCGGCCCGCCGG
>CAYOHG010000489.1:0-3010 GCA_964403685.1 uncultured Planctomycetales bacterium | reverse complement strand
GGCCCGGTCTGTCCGGAGCCGTCCGCCGCGACCACTCCCGCGGGGTTCTGGATCGGATCCTCGTCGAGGCCCCAATCGCCGGGCGTCCACGTTCCGCGCCGCCAGCCGTCGGCCATCTTCATTACGGTATCGAGCCGGGCGTTGGTGGCGTTCAGGTCCGATTGCACCAACTCGCGCTGCTCCGGATCGAGCTCCTCCATGAACTGCTCGGCGCCTTCCGCCATCGCCTGGCGACTGGCGGCCATCACCGGCGCTGCCAGCGTGGTCCAGCGCGCGATCTGTTCGGGGGTGAACGGTTGGCCCGATGCGCGCGTTTCGATCGCTTCCAGCGAGTAGTCGAGAATCCGGTCCGCGTGCTGAGCGAAAACCTGGATCGACTTCTGGAAGATCACCCCTTGCAGGGCCGCCTTCTGCCGCTCATCAAGCAGGTAGCGCTCGCCGACCATTTCAGTGAACGTCTGGAAGCGGCCCTGCACGTCCCAGGGCGGCAGCGCGGCTACTTCGCGGGTCAGCTCCAGCGAGAAGAGATCGGGCTCAGCGGTCCAGTCATTCTGCTCGTAGACCTTCTCAACAGCGGCGATCACCAGCTCGTACTGTTCGTCCCAGTTTTCAAACTGCCGGGATTTCTCGATGAGCTTGCGGACCTTTTCCTGAAGCTCGGCCATCCGCTCGCCGCGGCCGGTCGTGCGTGCCGGGCGCTGTTCGTCGGCCGGCGGCGGCTCCTGGGGCAGCGCGGGCGAAGCGGCGATCAGCAGAAGCAGCAGCAAGCGACACATGCACGTACTCCCTGAAGTCCGCGCTCATTGTATGCGGACGAGCGACGCGGCGGGTGATTCCGCTTGCGGGCGGAGCGTTGCAGCGGGCAGCGGGCGACGAGTGCCGCCGCCCGCCCGCGTCAATCGGGAGAGCGAAAGACAACCCGCTTGTTCCCGCTGCTGGCACGCAGGCTACGCGCGCTGCCCTGCGTTCAAGCTCGTCCCCGCGACATTCGGATAGCGTCCCGCGGCGTGTTCGCTGGCCAGCCGAATGTAATTGTCGATCACCTGCCGCACGTACTCCCGGTCGGCGTCGGTCGTGTCACGCACAATGCGGCCCGGCACACCCATCAGCACTTTGCCGCATGGGACCTTCATTCCCGGCGGCACGAGCGCGGCCGCCCCGATGATGCAATCTTCGCCGATCTCCGCGTCGTCCAGCACAATCGCACCGATGCCGATCAGCGTTCCGCGGCCCACCTGCCGGCCGTGCACGACCGCGCGGTGTCCGACCGCCACTTCGTCGGCGATGTCGAGCGGCACGCCGGTCTTCGTGTGGACGATCGTCCCGTCCTGGATGTTGACGCGCGACCCGATGCGGATCGCGCCGACGTCGCCGCGGATCATGACGTGGTGCATAATGGTCGTGTTGTCGCCGATGACGACGTCGCCGGCCACGTAGCTGGTGGTTGCGATGTAGACATTGCTGCCCAGCCGCGGGCGGATCAGCGGAGTATTCATGACGGCGATTGTAAGCGAGCAGGCTGCGCCTCGTGCCCGTCGGGTGTGCGACCACGCGACCTTCCGGCGGCAACAAACAGAGCGCGGGAGCAGCGCGTGAGCCAGCGACGGAACTGTCCGACCGATTCGGATCATCGCGTCGCCGCGGACTGGCCCTGCATCTGCGGCGCCAGCTTGCGCGGGCTGGATGCCGAGGGCGATTGTCCGCGGTGCGGCCGGCCAATCGCTCCGCAATTGGTGCGGATCATCCCGACGCCTTCCGGACTGCATCGCGGACCGGTCTGGTCGAGCCCGCTCGAGCTGGTGGTCGCCGGCGTGATCGCACTGGCCGGCCTGCTGGCAAGCAACGCGCTGATTCAGCATGATTTCGTGCGGACGCACTTCCGCTCGAATTCGTTCTTCTTCATCGGAATGCCGTTGCTGGGGCTGTTGAGCGCGGCGGCGGCCTACTGGAAGCCGCGACATCCCTGGCGCTGGGCGCTGGTCCTGGCGCTGACCCAGCCGTTTCAACCGCTGCTGGCCAACGGCATGGCAGCCTGGAGCGACCCGGAGTCCGGCGCGCTGTGGATGACCGGGCCGTGTTGCTTCGGCGGGGTGCTGGTTCCGTGCCTGCTGCTGGCGTACTCGGGCGCCGGCCTGCGGATGCACATGCGCGATGACCGGCCGTCGATGTGAAGCGTGGGAGGAAGACACAGCCGAGGGCGGCTGTGCTCCAATCGCACAGAAAGACACAGCCGGGGGCGGCTGTGCTCCAATTGCACAGAAAGACACAGCCGAGGGCGGCTGTGCTCCAGGCGCACACAAAGACACAGCCGAGGGCGGCTGTGCTCCAGGCGTACGGAAAGACACAGCCGAGGGCGGCTGTGCTCCAACGGGGACAAGCGGGCTGGCGTGGGCCACCTCATCACCCTCGATTTCTCAAGGTAGCCGGTCGCACAGCCGCTTGCAGGCGACCGTGGTGCTGGGTAAACTCCGGAACTCGCGTGAGATCGACGTCCCTGGCGAGGTCGCTGGGCAATCTGGAAGGTGCGTTATGGCTCATAAGAAGGGCGGCGGCTCAACCCGCAACGGCCGCGACAGCAACCCGCAGTATCGCGGCGTGAAAGTTTTCGGCGGTCAGTTTGCTCGGACCGGCTCGATCATCGTCCGCCAGGTCGGAACGCCCCTGAAGCCCGGTCGAAACGTCGGCTGCGGTCGCGATTGGACGCTTTTCGCGCTGACCGATGGCATTGTCCAGTTCCACGGCCGCTTCGTGTCGGTCGTCCCGCAACAGGTGGCGACAGGCTGAGCTTCGGTCGTCCGTTGTGGCGGGCGGACGATTGACTTGTTGGCTCGGGCGGCAGGTTCGGCAGGCTTTCCGAAGAGCAGATCAGAAATTCCGAAGCGGTTGGATTCTGTCGGCGGGCACAGCTCCAGAAATACACAGCCGAGGGCGGCTGTGCTCCAACCGCACAGAAAGACACAGCCGAGGGCGGCTGTGCTCCAACCGCACAGAAAGACACAGCCGAGGGCGG
>CAYOHG010000488.1:0-3013 GCA_964403685.1 uncultured Planctomycetales bacterium | reverse complement strand
GGCGTTGGCCTGCTGGTCGGGAGCCTGCTGCTGGTGCGCGCCAGCGATCTGGCCATGCTCTGCGTGGGCACGCCGTCGTTGCCGGCCGGCGGCGTTGATCCCCGCTACCTGCGGGCGGTCGCAGCCGAGATCGGCCGGCTGATCGCGGCGCAGCGACCCGAGTTCTACGCCGTCCTGAGCCGCTCAACCAGTTTGCCCCCGGTGCATCAGGAGGTTCAGGAGATTCTGCAGCGTGAGAGCGGCCGGTCGCTTGGCGACGGACTGGGCTACGCCTGCCATCCGGAATTTCTGCGCGAGGGTGCTTCAGTCCGCGACTTCTACGAACCGCCCAAGATCGTCTTTGGCTGCTCGGATGCCAGAACCGAAGCGTTGTGCCGGCAGCTTTACCCCTCCATCCAGGCTCCCACCGTCTTCGTTGCGCCCGAGACCGCGGCCATGATCAAGTACGCTGACAACTGCTTTCACGCCCTGAAGGTGACGTTCGCCAACGAGGTCGGGTTGATCTGCCGTGCTCTGGGCGTGGATTCGCATGCCGTCATGGATGTCTTCTGCCAGGACACCAAGCTCAACATTTCGAAACGCTACCTCAAGCCGGGGTTTGCGTTCGGCGGCTCGTGCCTCCCGAAAGACCTGCGGGCGATGCTGGACCTGGCGCGCACCAGCGCCACGCCCCTGCCGATGCTGTCGGGCGTGTTCGAGTCGAACCGGGTCCAGGTGGAGCGCGTGCTCGCGCGGATCATCAGCCCGCAACGGCCGCGCGTTGGCCTGATCGGTCTATCGTTCAAGGAAGGGACGGACGACGTTCGCGAAAGCCCGATGGTGACGCTGGTGGAGCACCTGAGCGGCAAGGGGCACCCCGTTCGCATCTACGACGCTCATCTTTCGATGCAGCGGCTGGTCGGCGCGAATCTGAGCTTCGCTTTGCAGATGATTCCGCACCTGGCGGACATTCTCTCCGGCGACTTGCCGGCCGTGGTCGAGGCCGCCGACGTGGTCATTGTCGCACACCGCCTGAATCCAGAAATGTGGAAAACCGTACGCTGGCACAGCGCGCAACGGGTCATCGACCTGGTCAACATCAACGAGCTGCGCCACTGCGGCGCCGCGTACGAGGGGCTGTATTGGTGAGGCGAAAACCGCGCGCCCGCCATCCGCACAACCGATGGGCGCCGCAGCGCCCAGCCGCGGTCCGCGACGTCGCGCTCGCTACGTAGGCCGCGCCGCGCGCGCCGCCCGACGCCCGGGCGATTGTGCCTCGGCCACCAGACGCGCCTGGGCCTCCAGCATCTGCTGCATGGCCTGCTGCTGCGGCGAAAGCTCGGTCGCGCGGCTGGCGGCTGAGGCCAGGCCGAGCGTGATGTAGTACAACGCCGCGGTCTGATTGGCCGTGTCCGCCAGCCCCGTCTCCACCAGCCCCTGGGCCGCGCACAGCGCAAACGAGGCGAACGCAAAGACGCCGATGCCGCGCAGCAGCGGCGTCCTGCGGCGGGTCAGTCGGTAGGCCTCCGTGGCGCCGATCGCCAGCAATACAACGAACACGACCAGGCCGGGGAAGCCGAAGTCGTAGAACACGGCGATATAAGCCTGGTGAAATTTTTTTCCGAACAGCACCTGCGAGAAATAGGTCGCCGCGCCGCTGCCGTGTCCGATGACGGGCGACCTGAGCCCCTCCTGAATTCCCGTGATCCAGTAGGTCGAGCGGCCAGTAGTGTCGAGCGAGCTCAGCCGCTCCGTCAGGTAGTCTTGTGCGACCAGCGACCCGATGATCGGCCCGGCGAACATGACCAGCGCGCCGCCCGCGAGGGTTCCGATCGCCAGGGCGCGGCCCCGATAGAAGAGCATCATCAGCGCGGTGGCGCCCGCCAGCGAAAACAGCCCGGCCCGCTGCGTGCTGGCGACCAGAACCACCACGTTGACCAGCAGGCCGCCGAGGATCAGCAGCCAGAGCTTCCCCGCGTTCTTGCTGAGCAGCGCCCAGACCATCACGAGCGTCACGTTCGCGGTGGCCAGCGACATCGTCTGGGCCTTCTCGAAAAACCCCGCGAGACGCTGGGCGCCACCGTGCTGAGGCATGATCACGATGAAGACGACGTGCAGCACGGCGATTCCAACGCCGACCAGCGCCAATCCGCGCAGGAAGTTGACGATCTGCCGGGGCGTCGTATTCGGCGGCGCCAGCGCCAGCAGGAAGGCGGGAATCCCCATCGCGAAGTACATCCCGCGCACCAGCCCGGTCGTCAGGTCCGGCGTAAACATAATGCCGGCGAGATTGAGGCCCGCCCAGGCAGACGTGAGGGCCAGGATTCCCGAATGGGCGCGCCCGGCGCCAGTAATGCCGATGAACGCCGCCAGCGCCAGGAAGTACCAACGTCCGACGTGCGCGCCGCCGGAGACGGCCGGACTGGCCGAGGCCGTCAGCAGGCTGAGCGCATACATGAACAGCAGTGCGACCAGCGGCTTGCGCGCCACCGCGACGTAGAACGACAGCGCCAGGACGACGATCAGAACAAAGATGTGGCCGGCCGTCAGGTTCTCGGTGAACTTGTTGAGGACGTTCTCGAGCGCACCGGTCTGGGCCAGCAGCCACATGGCCTACTCCTCGATGGCCGAAGCCACGTCCGCTGAGGTCGCCGCTGGCCCTGCGCCGCGCCCACGACCGGCCGTGGCCCGCAGGCGTTCCACCAGAGCGCGCAGATCGGAGATGCGCGGCCGGTACGCTTCGAGCCAACCCTGCCCCGTCAGGCGGCAGAAGGTCGCGCAGATCGCGATGCACCCGACCCCGAACGCAGCCAGGCTCGCCCAGGCCGCCCCGGTCGCTCCGTAGCGCGGAATCCAGAGGATATCCAGCACGGTCACGGTGGTCGCCGTCAGAAACGTGCAGACGCTCACGCGGGCCGGCATTCCACGTCCATCTATATCGGATGCGATCAAGCGGAAAATGCCCAGGAACATGATCGCCGGAATCAGGATATACAACGGTCCCGCGGCCCCGGCGAACTCAGGGCCATAGAGC
>CAYOHG010000487.1:0-3019 GCA_964403685.1 uncultured Planctomycetales bacterium | reverse complement strand
GAACATGGCGGGTCAGCGGCCCGCGCTGAACGACCTCCCCGGTTTGCCGATCCTTGCCGACAACAACCCGCTCTTCGACGACGGGCTGCCAATGCTCGACTACGCCGCCCGTCAGCTCGGCCTGCGCGATCCGGCGGGGCTGAATTCGGCGGCGCACGAGCGTGCCGGCCAGAACTTGTTGACTCTGCGTGGCGACGTGAAATGGACAAGTTCGCCGTACGCCGGCCTGGACGGCGACAATATCTGGACGCTTCAGGGTGTGCAGCAATACAGCGGGGACGAGGGCCCGCTGACCGCCAGCGACTCGCACCTGCTGAAGTAACCACCGCTGCCCGGTCATTCCGCTCAGCCCGCGCGCAGCTTCGCGGCCGCCCCCGTTACCAGCTCCCACGCGGTTCGGATGCGGGCCTCGTCGGTGCGCAGGTTGCCGATTGCACAGCGCAGCACGTAGCGTCCGTTCAGCCGGGTGTGCGAGAGAAACACCCGGCCGTCGGCGTTAACCGCGTCGAGCAGGCGTTCGTTGAGCGCGTCCTGCTGCTCGGGCGCGAGCGCGGGCGCAACGGCGCGGAAGCAGACCGTGCTAAAAGGCACCGGCGCGACGAGCTCGAAACCCGGGTCGGCGCGAATCCAATCAGCCAGCGTGGCGGCCAGGGCGCAATGTCGCCGAATACGGGCGCGCAGCCCCTCGACGCCGAAAGCGCGCAGCACCATCCACAGCTTCAGTGCCCGGAAACGCCGGCCAAGCTGCACGCCGTAGTCCATCAGGTTCGTCACGCTGGTCTCGCTGGTGCGCAGATACTCGGGCACGATCGAAAAAGCCTCGCGCAGCACATCCGGCTCGCGGACGAACAGCACCGAGCAATCGACCGGCACAAACAGCCACTTGTGCGGGTTGGTGACGATCGAATCGGCCCGCTCCAGACCCGTCATCAACCGGCGGTACTCCGGACAGATCGCCGCCGACCCGCCGTACGCCGCATCGACGTGCAGCCACAGCCCCTCGCGCTGGCAGATGTCGGCGATGGGGGCCAGCGGGTCGATGCTGGTGGTGGAGGTGGTGCCGGCGGTGGCCACGACGGCGATGGGCCGCCGGCCGGCGGCTCGATCGGCGCGCAGTGCGTCGTTTAGCGCATCGACGCGCAGGCGGAAATCCGAATCGGCCGGCAGGCGGCGGAGCTGGTTGCGCCCCAGCCCGAGCGTAATGACCGCCTTGTCGATCGACGAGTGCGCCTGCTCGCTGCAATAGACCGTCAGCTGCGGCAACTCCGGCCGGCCGGCCATTCCGAGGTTGCGGATGTCGAATTCGCGCACGCGCTGCCGCGCCGCGGCCAGCGCCAGCAGCGACGCGATCGACGCCGTGTCGTTGATGTGCCCGCGGAACTCCGCCGGCAGCTCGAGCATCTGCCGCAGCCAGTCGCAGGTGCGCTCCTCAAGCTCGGTCGCGGCCGGTCCGGTGCGCCAGAGCATGGCGTTGACGTTCAGCGCCGCGGCCAGCAGCTCGCCGATGATGCCCGGCCCGGACCCGGTGATGGCGAAATACGCGAGAAATCCGGGGTGGTTCCAGTGCGTCGTGTTGGGCAGGATGAGCTGTTGAAATTCGTCGAGAATGCGCTCGAGCGACTCGCCGGTGGCCGGCGCGCAGTCGGGAAGCTGGGCGCGCAGCGTGCCCGGCGGCTGGCGCGGAACGACCGGCAGCGAACCAACGTGATTCAGGTAGTCGGCGGCGAGGTCGGCCGCGCGGTGCAGCGCCGCGCGGAACTCCGGTCCGCAGATGTCCGTCAGGGATTCGCAGACGGCTTCAGAACCGCCGCAGTCAGGCGTGATCGGCGCGGGGGACATCAGGGCTCCTCGGGGCAGAGGTATGCGGACCTGGCCGCCCTTCCTGAGGCTCGCCGGTCCACAAATCACGAGGTCGCCCGGCGGTGGCACGGAATGCGCCCCGCCGGCGCGGCAATCGTATCAGATACTTCCCAGTGACGGTCCCCGGGGGTCGAATGGCCGTTCGGGTCCGGGCTGGCGTCGCGGCGGAGCCGGCCGTGTCGGTAGGACGCGGCGACGCGCGGGGTTCGGGCGGATTCCGCGCCCCGCAGCCGTGCCGAGGAAGCAGCATCCGCCCACGAAGCCGACCATGAGCAGTCAAGAGAACCCGAGCCTGGCCATCGGCAGCGACCGGCGCGGCCGCGCGGCGGAGCTATTCGCGCAAGTCGCGGAGGTCTCGGGTCAATTCGCCGGCAGTTTTCAGCAACTCCAGCAGCTCGAGACGCAGCTTTCCGAGCTTCTGACGGCGGTGGAGACGCACGATGCCGAGCTGCTGGCCCGCGCCAGCGAGCTGGCCGAAGTCGAAACGGAGTTGCGCAAGGAGCACGCCGAGCTGGCCAGCCGCCAGGCCGAGGCGGAGCAGCGCAGCGCCGCCTGCGAGCAGTTGCGCGAGGCGCTGGTGGCGCAACAGGCGCAACTCGAAACCGAACGCACGGCCCACCAGACCCAGCTCGTAGCCGATCGCACCGCTCAGCAGCAGCAGGCCGCGGAGTTGCAGCTTCGATTCGAGCAATTGAACGAGCGCGATGGGCAGGTCGCGCAGCGCGCCGAAGCGCTACAGGCGCGGGAATCCGAGCTGAACGCGCGCGACGAGCAGGCCGCCTGCCGCGCGGCCGAGCTGGATGCCCGCCAGGCCGAAATCCAGCAGCGCGAAGAGAGCTTTCACGCGACCCGCGCGGAACTGGAAGCGCAGGCCGGTGAGCTGGCTCGCGGGCGCGAGGAAATCGCCCAGCAGCAGCGACTGCTTGAGCAGCTTAACCAGCAGCTCGAGACGCAGCGCAGCGAGATCGCGGCGCAGGAATCCGCGCTGTTGCAGCGCCAGTCGGCCATCGCGCGGTTCCAGCAGGCGTTCGCACAGATGGCCGCGGCGCTGGGCGGCGGCGGTGATCCCTTTGCCGAGCTGCACCGCGCCGTACAGGCGCCGGTCCACGATTCGACCGACGCGGCGCCCGACCACGCCGCCGCGGTCGCGATGCACGCC
>CAYOHG010000486.1:0-3021 GCA_964403685.1 uncultured Planctomycetales bacterium | reverse complement strand
AGACACAGCCGAGGGCGGCTGTGCTCCATTCAGACCAGACACAGCCGAGGGCGGCTGTGCTCCAACCGCACAGAAAGACACAGTCGAGGGCGGCTCTGCTCCAACCGCACAGAAAGACACAGCCGAGGGCGGCTGTGCTCCATTCAGACCAGACACAGCCGAGGGCGGCTGTGCTCCATTCAGACCGGTCGCACGCGCGGGCGGCTGGGCTACAGAATTCACTGCGTGCGATTCACGCCCGGTTCGGATGTTTGACGGCGTCCGTCAGCCGCCTTTAGCCTACGCCCCGTGACTGACACCCAGACGCTTACCGCGACTCCGCCTACGGCTCGCTGGCACGTGCGCCTCCAGTTTTACGGGCTGATTGCGCTATCGTGTGGCATGCTCTACCTGGCGGTCTCGCGGCCGCTGCTGCCAGCGGGCGAATGGCGACCGATCGTGCCGACCAGCAGTGCGGAGATGCTCCCGGCGGCCGGGGCGTTGGCGGCCTTGCTGATCGGACTCGCATTCGCGGCGCGGCTGGTCGCGCGCGATCCCCTGCACGGCCTCGAAGCCGTGTTCATCGGCGTGGCGCTGTGGCTGACACCCAGCGGCAATATCGATCACTGGTTGACGGCGCGGAACGTTGTACCCGGACCGGCGACCGCCGCCAGCTACGCGCCGTTGCTGCTGGAGTACCTGCTGTGGGGACCGGTGGTCGTCGGCATGGTGCTGGTCGCGGGCGCGGGAGGCAGCGGCTGGCGGAAGTCGCTGGCACTGGACCAACCGGCGCAAGTCCGGGCGCGCATCGTGCAGAGTCTGCTGCTGACCACGGCGGTCGGGCTGATCCTGATCTTCATTCTGATGGGGCCGCGCGGCGCGACGCACCGCGGGCAGGTTTACTTCGCGGTGGCGGTCGGGTTCGCGCTTGCCGGCTGGGCGGCCCACGCCGCCACGCGAAATGAACACCCGCTGGGCTACTGGCCGGCGCCGCTGCTGGCCGGTGTTGTGGCTCTGCTCATTTCGATCTGGAAACCGGCACTGTCGTCCCCGTATGATCATCTCAACAACATCCCGGCCTGGGGTTTCGCTCGGCCGCTGCCGCTGGAGATGCTGGCGGTTGGTACCGCCGCCGCGCTGTGGGCGGCGCGATCCGCGGCCCGACGGCCGTCAGCTCACGCGGATCACGCGTGAGGCGAACCGAGCGGGCGGCACATCATGGAATGGCTCCGGCGAATCCAGCGCAGCGAGAGCTTTGAGGAGCTGCGCGCCCGCATGATCGCCGAAACGTCCGCGTACATCACCGACGGGCTGCGTCATCCCGAGCTGGTGGTTCGCATTCCGATGATCGAGTCGGGTCAGGGGCGGTTTCCACCCTCGTTTGCCGAGGCGTTCTGGGAGCCCGTCCTGTTCGAGTAGGGCTGCGGCCGTGAGTGCTCGCGCCCGGCGCTTGGAACCGTGCTCTGGGCCAGGCTTGCGCGGCGGCGACGGGCAATCGTGCTCCGGCGCCATGCGTGTGCCGTCCGCGGCCGCGCGGACCCCGGCTACCGGGCGTTGCGACTCTGAAAGACCTCATTGAGCTTGAGCGTGGCGGCCAGGTACGCCGGCTCGTAGCCGCGATCGCGGCTGCTCTTGACGATCGCGTTGCAGTCCTTGGGCAGGCACTTGCCCGAGAATCCGCGCGCGTCGGGATACACAAAGGTATGATCGCGGCTGATCCGCGGGTCGGCCAGCCAGACTTCGCGCAGTTGATTGAAATCCACACCGTGCGCCTTGGCGATGTCGTAGAACTCGTTCACGAAGGTGACTTTCACCGCGTAGAACGCGTTCTCCATGTACTTGGCGACCTCGGCCGTCGCGGCGTCGCAGAAGTAGAATCGCACGTAGGCGTTGTAGAAGCCCTTGTAGAAGTCCGCCGCCGCCGAGACCGCCTCCGGCGCACCGCCCAGCACCACGAACTCGCGTTCGGCCATGTTGCCGAAAACGTGCGCCGTGGTCTCGCCGAGATACTCGGGCTGAAAGACGATCTTCTTGCGATAGCGTGCGGCGAGCCGGTCCGTCGTTCCCGGCGCGACGGTCGAGCGAATGATCATCAGCGGGGCGGTCACCCACGAAACCACTTCCTCGACGATCGCGGTATTGCAGGAGCCGTCGTCGTTCATTGGCGTCGGCACGCAGATGAAGACGACGTCGCAGCGGTTGATGGCCTCGCGGCTGCCGCCCCACTCGGGTTTGTACGGATCGAACACGACCGTATCCGGGCCGCACAGTTTCTGCATCGCCGTGCCGACGACTCCGCCGCCTACAACGCCAGCTCTCGGTTTGGCCACAGATGAACCCCTCGCCTGCTGCCGGACGGAACCAACCGAACCGTCGGGCGGGATTTTACGACCCGTTGCGCGGCGCGTCTAACTTCCCATACCGCCCGCCGCGCTCGGTCCATACGGCGGGGCGGGAAGGTCCAGGGGTCTGAAGCACTCACGGCAGCGCGGCTCGTAGGCCTCGGGGCCGCCGACCAGCTCGCCGTCGACGACCGGCGCGATCCGCTGCGAGTAGCGCGCCGGCGCCCCGCAGACGCGACACGGCGTGCGCAGCACGAGCACCACGTCGGCCAGTTCCTTAATCTGCGGCAGAGGCGGAAAGGGGCGTCCCCAGGTGTCGTGGTCGATGCCGGCCAGCACCGCTGCGCAGCCCCGCGCGCGCCGCTCCAGCAGTGCGGCGGGCAACGCCGGCCCGAAGAACTGCGCCTCGTCGATCCCGATCAGGTCGGCGCTGGCTGCGGCATCGATCAGCGCGTGCACGCCGGTCGTGGCGCTGGCGGGAAAACGACGACCGTCGTGCGTTGCCAGAACCCCCCGATCATAGCGTACGTCCAGCGCGTGCTTGAACGCCCGCACGCGGAGACCCTGGTCAGCGGCGGACTGGAGCCGCTCGATCAGGTGTCCCGTCTTGCCCGAGAACATACAGCCGCAGATCAGCTCGATGCGGCCGCGGTGGATCGAACTCATGACACCGGTTCCGGCGGGGCGGCGCGCCGCTTAC
>CAYOHG010000485.1:0-3024 GCA_964403685.1 uncultured Planctomycetales bacterium | reverse complement strand
TGGCGCCCAATGCCCGCAGGCTGTCGAGCTGGCCGTTACCGCGCCGACTTGCGGCTACGCCGACTTGACCTCGCCGATCAGCTTCAGCGCCTCGTCGACCTCGGGAAACCGCCCGGTTTGTTTTTTGCTGAAGACGATGCGACCGTTGACGGCGACGTCAAAGATGCCGCCGCTGCCGCGCACCAGCTCGGCCTCGACGCCAAACTTGTCCTGGATCGCGTCCGCCAGACCGGCGGCTCGGGGGTAGTAGTTTCACTGCGTGCAGTAGGTGATGCTGATCTTCATTCCGCGTCTCCCGGGCGTTGCGTGGGCGTCGAAACCGCCGCCGAAACGGACCGCCTTGGTCGGTTCCGGTCGTCTGACGATGTATTACTGTAGCGACGGACCGGCCGGGTTCCAGCGGATGTGCTGCTGGCGGGGTGTTCCCGACGGCGCGGCCGCGGGCCGGGGCTTTGGAACGCCGGCGCGTCTCCGCCCGGCGGCCGCGGAATCCTTTGGCATCCGTCCACCGACCGCATAGAGTATTCCACGGGGCGCCGGCCGCGACGGCAGCAGGCGCGCCCGGCCTGCCGAGGAGTCGATCGATGACCCGTTTCCGCGTGCTGACGGCGGCGTTACTGGCCGGCGTGTGTGCGACGCTCGTGATGGCACAGGGCATTCAGCTCGGGACGATCCGCCAGCGCGCGCCGGAGTTCAAATACCTCAAGGATGACGGCAAGGAAGTCGACGACGAGCGCGTGCCGTTCCCGGCCGACCTGCGCGGCCGGCTGACCGTGATGGTCTTCTGGCGCAGCACCAGCCAGGAGGCCATGCAGTGGCTCAAGGACGTCAACGACCTGGTCGCGAAACACAAGGCTGAAGGCGCCCGGCTGGTGACGTTTTCGATGGAAGGCAAGGAGGCGGTGGAGAAGGCGCTGAGCGACGTCCAGCTCGAAGTGGCGCGCTCCTGGTACGGTTCGGGAACGCGCGGCGCAAACATCGCCTATTCAGCCTTGTCGCACCCGTACGTCGTGCTGATCGATCCGCTGGGGCGCATCGCCTGGCGCGGACATCCGAATGACCGGCTCGAAGAGCGCATGCTCGACGTGCTGGCGCTGACGCCCGCGTACGGGGCGAACTCCGCCTGGACCGGAATGATGCTCAAGAACGCGGAGCGCGCCCTGGACAGCGGCGATTTGGCCCGCGGGTTCACCCTGGCGCACCTGGTCGCGCTCTCGACCGATTGCGACAGCGCCGACCGCGAAAAGGCACTGCAACTCATGCAGAAGGCCGACGACGGCGCGAAAACCTGGCTCGAGCAGGCCGTCAAGCTGGAGCGCGACGGCAATCTCGAAGAGGCCGCCCGCATCGTCGCCGAGATCAGCGTGCGCTTCGAACGCGGCAAGCCGATGTGCAACGGCGACCCGCGGCCGTCCGAACCGACCAGCGGCAGCAACGAGAACAGCGGCGACCGCACGGCCCGCCAGGCCGCCGACAACGAAATCGGCCGCATGAACGCCAGTCGCGAGATGAAGGAGAAGATCCGCGACGCGCTCAAGAACGTGCGCGGGCAGGCCGACCTGGAGCTGGCCGAGATGCTCGAGGAGCTCAACCAGTTCGATGGCGCGATCGACTTGTATCGCCAGATTGTCGAGAAGTATGAAGACTCCAAGCCCGCCGAGGACGCCCAGAAAGCGCTGGACCGGCTGCTGAAAGACCCGGCCGCCCGCGAGAAGGTGACGACGGCACGCAACGAAGAACTGGCGTCGGTCTGGCTGGACATCGGCGATCGCTTCGCCAGGATCAAGCGTGCCGACCAGGCCAAAGAGCAATACCAGAAGATCCTCGACCAGCTTCCGCAGACCCTCGCTGCCAAGCGCGCCAAAGAGCGGCTTGAGGAGCTCGCCAAGACGGCCGACGCGGCCCGGCCGTGACTTTGCCCGGCGGGCAAGGCCGCGTGCCCCTCGAATCCGATCACCCCGCGGCCTCACCAGGCCCTTTGTGGGACATGGGCGCGCTCAGGTCCGGGCGAGCATCCCATCGCCATTAGATTAACCTCATTGCGCCAGCCTGATTGCGCGCGCACCGACCGACGTGGCAGTGCTCCGGTCGAAATGAAGCCGCGCCGCCGGGCTCGGTCGTGCGTCGGCCCGTTACCCCCGGGCGGAAAGCGGGTATAAATGAAGTGCACTCGGGTACCTGAGCGGGTGAATCACGGAGTCTCGGGCTGCGGCAACCCGCGCGGGTCGCCTCGGCCCGTGGCGATTCCCAACCGGTCCCGACGGCCTGCGAAGCCCGGCTCCCAATGGCCGGGGTTCCGATTGGCGCGTTCCGACAGCGCTCGTACCACGCCGTAGAGGATGTGCTATGACGCCCCTGATTCCGCTCCGCGGACCGTGGAGCCCGATCCTGGTGATCGCCACGACCTGGCTGCTGTGCGGCTTTGTGCTGCTTCAGGAGCCGCCGGTGGAAGGGCCGGCCGCCAATCCGTTGGCGCTGCCGACGCCGGCGGTGCCGGTCCACGACGAGGCGGACGCACAATCCGCCTATCGTGACTGGCAGCAGGCCCGCGCCCTGGCGCAGGCGGTCGAGGTGACCCAGCAGAGCGAGCCGTCGCCCGGCGTCCAGGAACCACCTTCGCCCGGCGCGCAGGAACCGCCGTCCCCCGCTGCTGAACCGTCGCCGGTCGGCGCGGAGCAGACCCCGCCGTCGCCGGGTGCCGAACAGATTCCGCCACCGTCGCCCGGTGCCGAAGCAGTGCAGTCCACCACGGCTCCCACTACGCCGCCTTCGCCGACGGGCTCGCAGAGCGCGCCCGCCGACGTCGCCGCGACCGGTGCGTCGCAACCCGCCACCAGCCAGGCCTCGCAGCCGAGCGACCCGGCCGAAATCCGCCGCATCGCACGCGAGAACGCCCGTCGTCGCGCCGCCGAGCTGCGCGAGCAGCGGCTGAAGGAAATGGAGGAGCGCCGCCGGATCGCCGCCAGCCAGGCAGCCTCCAGCCCGGATGGCGAGCAGGCGACCGGCGAGGCCGGCGAGGACTCC
>CAYOHG010000484.1:0-3048 GCA_964403685.1 uncultured Planctomycetales bacterium | reverse complement strand
TGCGCAACCGGTGCTGAGCGCGGATCGTCTGGTGGTCGCGGACGCGCGGCTGGCCGCAGCGCAACAGCACGCCGGGGGCGACGACGGCGAAGTGCCGCAGGCCGTCGTAGCGGCTGCCGACCAGCCCTTGAAGCCAGAGCCACCATTGCCAGGGGTGCCGCCAGGCGGGCAACGGACGCGGGCGCGCGGGGTTCATTACTCGCCTACGTGCGTGCCCAGGTGCTCGCCGCATACCACGCGCCGCATGATGCCTGGCTTGAAGAGATTGAAGACGACGATCGGCACGCGGTGCTGCTGGCAGATGTCGATGGCGCTGACGTCCATGACCTTAAGGCGCCGGTCGATGACCTGGTTGTAGGTGACCTTGTGGAGGAAGGTGGCGGCGGGGTTCCTCTTGGGATCATCGCTGTAGACGCCGTCCACCTTCGTGGCCTTGAGCAGCACGTTGGCCTTCAACTCGGCGGCCCGCAGCGCGGCGCAGGAGTCGGTGGTGACGTGCGGGTTGCCCGTGCCCGCGGCCAGCACGACAACCCGGCCCTTCTCCAGGTGACGAACCGACCGGCGGCGGATGAACGATTCGCAGACGCGCGAGATGGAAAGCGCGCTCTGCACGCGGGTCGCGAGCGACAGGTGTTCGAGGGCCTCCTGAAGCGCCAGCGCGTTGAGCACGGTTCCGAGCATGCCCATGTAGTCGGCGGTGGCAAGCTCGATGCCGATCTCGCGGGCGAAATTCGCGCCGCGCAGGAAGTTTCCGCCTCCGACGACAACCGCCACCTGCACCCCCAGGCTGGTCACATCGCGGATCTCGCCGGCGATCTGGTCCAGTTGGGCGCGGTGGATTCCGAATTCACCGGGCGGGCAGAAGCCCTCGCCGCTGATCTTCAGCAGCACCCGTTTGTATTGGGCTGTGGACATGCTGGCGGAGCGTACGCGCCAAGGTCGCGAAAGGGAATGCCCGTGTAGAGCCGCAACCGCTTTTCGGATAGTAATGCGCGGCGCGGGAGACCCTGAAGATGGCCAGAACGACTCGCCGCACCTACCGGGAAGCCGGCGTCAACCTCGAGGCGGCCGACGCCTTCGTCGATCGGATCGGCCCGATCGTGCGGCGAACCTACGGGCCGCGCGTGCTCGGCGGCCACGGCGGCTTTGCCGGCGCGCTGCGGCTGGATTACGACGAAAAGCTGTTTGCGCGCAACTACCGCGAGCCCGTGCTGGTGGCCTGCACCGACGGCGTCGGCAGCAAGGTCCTGGTCGCGATCGCGGCGCGCCGCTTCGACACGGTCGGCATCGACCTGGTGGCCATGAATGTCAATGACATGCTCTGCACCGGCGCCGAGCCGCTGTTGTTTCTCGATTATCTGGCCGCGCACGCGGTGGAACCCGAGACGCTCGCCAGCGTCGTAGAGGGAATCGCCGCCGGCTGCGAGCAGGCCGGCTGTGCTCTGATCGGGGGCGAGACGGCGGAGATGCCCGACTTGTATGCACCCGGTCACATCGATCTGGCCGGCTTCGCCGTCGGGGTGGTCGAGCGGCGGCGGATGATGTCGCCCAGGCGGGTGCAGCCGGGCGACGTGCTGCTGGGTCTGCTTTCGAGCGGGCTGCATTCGAACGGCTACACGCTGGCCCGCAAGATCCTGCTGGAAGACGCCGGCCTGCCGTTGCTCGGCACACCCAAAGCGCTCGGCGAGCCGCTGGTTGAAGCGTTGCTGCGCCCGACACGCATTTATGTGCGCCCCGTGCTCGACGTAATGGCGCGCTATGCCGACCGCCCGCGCGTCACCGGGCTGGCGCACATCACCGGCAGCGGGCTGCCCGGCAACCTGCCGCGCATGCTGCCGGACACGTGCTACGCGGTGCTGCGGCGCGGCTCCTGGCCGGTGCCGCCCATCTTTGGCCTGATCGAGCACCACGGCGTCGCGGAAGAAGAGATGTACCGGGTGTTCAATATGGGCGTGGGCATGGTAATGGCGGTGCGGCCGAGTTCGGCGCGAGTCGTGGAGCGGGCCTTGCAGCGGGCTGGCGTCGACACGCTGGCAATCGGGCACGTCCGCAAGGGCCGCGGCCGGGTCGAATTTCGCTGAAAGCGGGGAGCGGAGCATTGACCAGACACGTGCGGGGTTGCGGGTTGAAAACGGGGCGGATTGCGATCGGGCGGACACGCTGGATTAGACCCCAGGCCGTGCTGCTGGCGGTCGTGACACTCGCGCTGTTTCCGGGCTGCGCGGGGAGCGATCGACGGGCGCTCGAGACACCCGTCCTGCGCGATGTGCCGTACGAACTGCAAGCCTGGCCGTTCGGGCGGAACGAGGGCCGGCAGATCGTCACCGAGCACTACGACGTCTTCACGACGGTCGTAGACCCGGAACTGCTCAAGGCGATTCCCCAGGCGCTGGAGACCGCCTACGGCTTCTACGCCCGACTCGTGCCCAGCGAGCAGCGGCCGGCCGAACGCCTGCCGATCTACCTGCTGGCGCGGCGGGGCGAGTGGGAGCAGGTCACGCGCAAGCAGTTTCCGGCGCGGGCAGCGCTGCTGCTTCGCATTCGCAACGGTGGATACACGGAAAACGGCGTGGCCGTGATCCAGTACGTTTCGCACGCGACGACATTCCCGATCCTGGCGCACGAGGGCTTTCACCAGTACCTGTACCACCACGCCGGTCGGGCGGTCCCGCCCTGGCTGCACGAAGGGCTGGCGACCTATTGCGAAGGGCAACGCTGGGGAGCGGGTGGCTTGGAGGCGTTCGCGCCCTGGCAGAACGCGCTGCGACGCAACGCCCTGGCCGAGACCCTGCTGCGCAACGAGCTGATTCCGCTGCCCGAGCTGCTGCGCATCAGCGCCGGGCACGTGGTCGGCGGCTCGACTCGAAAGATCAGCGCCTACTACGCCCAGCTCTGGGCACTGATGCTCTTCTTAGAGGAAGGCGCGGACGGCAAGTACACGCCGGCATTCGACCGGCTGCGCGCCGACGTCGGCTAGCAGGATCTCTCGCTGGTGGCGCAGGCTGCCCACGTCAGGCGAGCGGATGGGATGGCCGGGGATGCGGAGCA
>CAYOHG010000483.1:0-3053 GCA_964403685.1 uncultured Planctomycetales bacterium | reverse complement strand
GTCGAGGATCCGCTCGGTCGCCGCGCACGCTTCGATGCTCTCGGCCAGCGCGATCGCACCCAGCGGCCGCAACGCCCGCAGCGAGGCATCCGCCGCGCCGGGCGATTCGCTTGCGGCGTCGCTGGCGTGCAGCAACGCTCGCCGCAGCAGACTCGAGGCCAACATCAGCATGAGCCGCAGCGCATCGCGAAGCTGGTCGGTCGAGATCGCCTTGCCGGACCGTCCGCGCCGCGCGCCGGAGCGACGCTCGGCCTCGTCGTAGTTGTCCGATTCGTCCGAGTCATCGCCGGGCTCGACAGCAGTTTCGTCGTCGGCTTCCGTGGCAATAGTGCCTGCGCGGGTCGCATCCTCGGCGGCGCTGGCGAGGCGCCCGGCCAGCGCGCTGGCGGCTTCAACCAACGCTTTGGCGAACGATTCGGGATCGAACGGAGGCCCGGCGGCGAGAACCTGATCGACGGCCGACCGCGTGGCCAGCAGTCCGCCGGCATGCCAGCGGAGCGCGGCGCCCAGCCGGCCCTGCGACAGCTCGGCCAGCAGCTCCGCGTCGGTCGCCGGCACGCTGCATCGGGCGAGCTGCTCGCGGACAAAAGCGCGCGGCAGCAGGTCGAAGCGAATCGGCTGGCAGCGCGATCGGATGGTCGGCAGCAACCGCATCGCGGACGAAGAGACCAGAATCAGGCACGAGGGTCCGGGGGGCTCTTCGAGCGTCTTGAGCAGCGCGTTCTGAGCCTCTTCGTTCATGCGCTCGGCGTCGCGGATGACGAAGACCCGCCGCCGGCCGAGCGCCGGGGTCAGGCCGGCCGGCTCAATAAGAAAGTGCCGCACGACGTCGACCACCAGGTACAGGCCCTTGCTGCTGCGCACGGCGCGGTCCGGATGCTGGCGGTGCAGGCCGCGATCGATCAGGTGGTAATCCGGATGCGAACCGCCGGCCAGCGCGCGGCAGGCGCGGCATGCACCGCAGGCGTCGGCGTCCGGGGCGAGTGATTCATTTTCGCACAACAGCCGGGCCGCCAAGGCCAGCGCGGCCAGCTCTTTGCCGACACCCTCCGGCCCTTCGAACAGGTACGCGTGGTGCAGCCGCGCAGCGTGCAGGCTGCGACGCAGCAGCGAGATCGCTCGCTCCTGGCCGTGCACGTCACTGAAACGCATGACGCACTGCCTTCTCTATGTCAACGAAGACCGCCTCCGGCGGCCGGCTCGCGTCCAGCACCACCACCGGCCGTGGATAGAACGTCGGCAGCTCGCGGAAGATCTCGCGCACGCGGCGGTGGAACTCCAGCGGCCGGCGCTCCATCGCATCCGTGATCGAGTCGACAAACAGGCTGGTCTGCCCTCCGCCGTTGCGCCGGCTGACGTGATGCGGCTTGCGGCCGGTGCGCTCGAATCCGGTTTCAGGCGCCACGTCGAGTACGATCGTGAGGTCGGGCCAGGTGTCGGCGACGGCGTGGTGGCCGAGGGCGATGACTTCCTCGCGCGGCATTCCGGCGGCGACCTGGTACGCGCAAGTGGACGAGATGAAGCGGTCGCACAGAACCACGCGACCCTGGGTCAGCGCTGGGCGGATCACTTCCGCGGCCAGTTGCGCCCGCGAGGCCATGAACAGCAGCGTCTCGCAGCGGGCGTCCATCTCGGAAAGGTCGAAACCCAGCAGAACGTGG
The DNA here is from genome assembly GCA_964403685.1 of uncultured Planctomycetales bacterium. Taxonomy (GTDB): domain Bacteria; phylum Planctomycetota; class Phycisphaerae; order UBA1845; family Fen-1342; genus CAYOHG01. The sequence continues at coordinate 1,392 of CAYOHG010000483.1, read as the reverse complement.
CGGATGCGATCGCCGATGGCCGTGCCGCCGGGATCCTTGGCGAATGTCCAGGCCTGGCCCTGCGCGGCGACCCAGGTCTTGAGGCGATCGAGCTGGGTGGACTTTCCGGCGCCGTCCGGACCGTCGACAACGATGAATTTTCCCGCGAGCTTCATCGCGCGCGAGCGTAGTGGAAACCCCCGGGCCGGGCAACGCCGGACGACGCCCACGATTGACAGGCCGGCGCGCGCGGCGGTTCAGCCGGGAAACTGGGCCGGCGACACGCCCAGATCGATGATGCTGCACGCCCGGATCGGGTCTAGTCCCAGCTTGTGGGCGGCGGTCAGCAGCTCCTCGCTCTCGGCACCCGGGTTGACGAAGAACTCGCGCGGCCGCGCCGCCGCCACGTCTGCGAGCACGGTCATTCCCAGCGCCGGCGGTAGATACAGCGACACGCGTTCGAGCGGCTGAGGGACATTTCGAACCGATTCGTAGACGGGCAGCCCCTCGATGATCCCGCCCCGCGGATTCACGGGATAGACCTGCCAACCCTGCGACCGATGCGCACGCAGAGACTTGTTTCCATACTTGGTGCGGTCAGCCGATGCGCCGATGATGGCGACTGCCCGGCCGGCGGCCACAGCCGTGTTCATGCCGGGAGTTTAGCCAGCAGTAACGCACGGGCGAACGTGGGCACTGCCAGCCGCGAAGGGCATGCAATCCGAGGGCTATTTTCCCTGCACCGATTGGAGCAGGAACTCGGCCACGTCGCGCTGCTCGACCGTTTCATGCCCCAGATCCGTCAGCCCGTCGCTGAGCATGGTCTTGCAGAACGGGCAGGCCGTCGCGACCTTGCGGCTGACGCCCGCCGCGGTCGGCAGCACCCGCAGCAATTGCCGGGTCCGCGCGTGATTGACCTTGCCGTCGCCCGCGCGGCTGCCCGGCCGGCGGACGGGCTCTTCCTCTTTCCACATCTGCGCGCCGCCCGCGCCGCAGCACATCCCGCGGTCGCGCGACTCGGCCGCCTCGGTCAGTTCCAGCCCCGGGATCGCCCGCAGGATCTCGCGCGGCGGATCGTACACCTCGTTGTAACGTCCCAGGTAGCACGAGTCGTGAAACACGACCGAACCGGTGACGTGATGCCGCGGCGTAAGCCGACCGGCGCGCACGAATTCCGCCAGCAACTGCGTGTGGTGGATGACTTCGAACCGGCCGCCGAAGGCGGGATACTCGTTGGCGAGCATGTTGAAGCAGTGCGGACAGGTGGTGACGATCTTGCGGACTTTGTAATTGTTGAGGGTCTCGACATTCTGCCGGGCGAGCATCTGGAAGAGGTACTCGTTGCCCGCGCGGCGGGCCGGGTCGCCGTTGCAGGTCTCCTCCGGCCCGAGGATGGCGAAGTCGACGCCGGCC
>CAYOHG010000482.1:0-3055 GCA_964403685.1 uncultured Planctomycetales bacterium | reverse complement strand
GTTTCACCGCGTCGTCGCCGGCTTCGTCATTCAGGGCGGCGGCTTCGAGCTGTCCGGTTTGACCGAAAAGCCCGCCACCATCGCCGCGACCGACACTTCGCAGGACGCGCGCGGCACGCCGCTGCGCGGCACCGTTTCGCTGCTGGATGGGAGCTCCCCGCTGCTGGCGCCGGCCGCGTTCCGCGTATCGCTGGTCGACGACCCCAACGCGGCGGACGAGGGCACGGTCATCGGCATCGTCACCGCGGGGCTGGACGTGCTCGATGCGGTCGCCGCCGCGCCGACCGAAGCGCAGGGCGACCTGCCGAACGTGCCGGTGGATGCGGTGACGATCGAGTCGGTCGAGATCGTGGACGTGGTGCTGGGCGAGGGACTGAGTCCCGAGGCGCAGGCCTATTTCGACAACCTGGGCTACCAGATCGCCGTCGCCGCCCGCGACGTGCTGGTGAACCTGGGCAGCCTGCTGCTGTATGAGGTCTGGACGGCACTGTAGCGAGAGCATCACGCACGACCGGATGCGATCGGTGAAAGCGTACGGGTGAAGCAATCTGTAGCCGGCTACTCCGTCCGAGCTTCGCAATTCGCCATTCATCACTCACATCACACATCGCAGATGTGCGCGGCCTGGCGAAGGGAGGCGATCGGGTCCCGCCGCGGGATGAACTCCTGGCCGAGATAGCCATCGTAGCCCGCATCGACGATCGCCTTGCAGATCGTCGCGTAGTTCAGCTCCTGGGTTTCGTCGATCTCGTTGCGCCCCGGAACACCGCCGGTGTGAAAATGCCCGATGTACGGCAGGTTCTCGCGGATCGTCGCGATTACATCGCCTTCCATTCGCTGCATGTGGTAGATGTCGTACAGCAGCTTGAAGCGCGGCGAACCGACACCTTTGACCACTTCGACGCCGAACGCCGTGTGGTCGCACTGGTAATCCGCGTGGTCCTTGCTGCTGAGCAGCTCCATGACGATGGTCACGCCGAGCTTCTCGGCCAGCGGCGTGATGCGTTTGATGCCCGCGATACAGTTGCGAATTCCCTCGCTGTCGGGCTGGCCGTCGCGGTTGCCGGAAAAGACGATCATGTTGGGCAGGCCGGCCGCCGCGATCAGCGGCAGCAACCGCTCAGACTCGGCCACGAACTTGTCGTGGTTCTCGACGCGGTTCCAGCCCACGGGGATCGGGTTGGGCCCGTTGGCGACCGCGCAGGTCAATCCGTACTTGCGCGGAATGTCCCACTCCTTCTCGCCCAGCAGTTCGATCGACTTCAAACCGATCTCGGCCGCCGACTTGCAGAGGTCCTCCAGCGGGATCTTTCCGTAACACCAGCGGCAGGCCGATTGCTTCAGCCGACCCTTGAGTGGCGCGACCCCGGCGTCCTGCGTCTGGCCGGCGGCGTCGCCCGCGGCCAAGGCGTTCAGTGCGGCGGCGGAGGCGAGGGATGACTTGAGAAACGCGCGGCGGTTCATGGCTAGCTCCCTGCCCGGCGGCGCGCAGCGGCGTCGGTTCGGACGCGCGTATCATTCCCGCATCTTCGGGCAAAGGGAAGCGCCAATCGCGGCCCGGATGGACGCGCCCGCCGGCCCGCGGCGCGGGGTTTTATCGCCGGGCGGGCGACGGCGCCGCAGGACAGGCACACTCGTCACACGCCTTCATGGTCGCGAAGCGAAACGTATGAAACTCCCGCGGAACCTCGCCAGGCCCGCTCCAGCCGGTACCCATGAAGTTCGCCCAGTACGTGAGTGTGTGGTGCCAGATCCCTTGATAGGAGTGCTGTGTGCAGGTCTGGACTACGTCGCCATCAGGCTCCGCCGCCTGGCAACAGTTGACCTCCATCCATGCCTCTTTTAACTGCTCCAGCGTCTGTGTAACGTCGGTAGACCACCGAATCTCGTCAACGATGCCAACCGTCCATCCGAAGTGCGTGACGCTCGTCTGCCGCACAGACGTCGTGGCCCTCGACCGGTCGCCAGGAGCACAACTCACCTGACCAAGGAATGGCCAGGAGAGTCGTTGTCCAACTGTGCCGCGGTAATCCGTCAGCCCTGACGACCACGTGAGGTAGTCCGGCGGACGGCCCAGGGTGTGCTCCTCGTACGTGCGTACATCCCGCGAGCAGATTTGGAAACCTGGAGGGATGGGAGGTTCGTAGCCGGCGTCATGCGCGTGCCACTCTGCCCCCGAATACGACTGACCTGGTGGGTGCCGCCAGACCGGCGCGCGTGAGGGCCGATGCAACTGAACCCATTTCGACCCGGTGGATACACACAGCCACATGGGCAGACCGTACGTGTGCACGCCAAAGACGTTGCCCGTCGCGGTCAGTTCCACATCAAAGCCAAACCGGGGGCTTAGCGGATCGACCGTCGGATCGTCCACGCGAATCAGGTGACCGTTGGTCCAATCCAGGGTCCACAATGGCTCGACGCCACCCCAGATGCTGTGAAGCGTTCCCTGGGACGCAAACTCGAGCCGACGGTGCGCGTCCTCCGCGAGCCACTCCGCGGCCGCAGGCCCTGCCAGCACCCATCCATCCCCGATCGCGACACCCGTCCCGAGCAGGTCGGCCGGGCAATCCGCCGCCGGTGCGGCGTTCCACAGGTACAGCCCTTCGGGCCCGTCCTCGCGGTGCGGCGACTCCAGCGCGATCACGAGTAGGCCGTAGTCCGCCGGAACGGCGTCAGCCGGTGGCAGTTCCAGGTCCGCGGGCCACATGATCTGCGCCACCGCCTGGGGTGGCGGGGCGTACTGCCGGATCGCCGAAGGCGTCGGCAGCGCTGCCGCCGCAATCTCGACGGCCTGGGCAACCACCACAAGAAGCCCGAGTCTCACGCGTCGACTTCGCAACGGTCGATGCAACATGAGCCATCTCCTCAATCTCAGGGCTGAGGGCTGAGGGCTGAGGGCTGAGGGCTGAGGGCTGAGGGCTGAGGCTCAACCCGTGGCCTACTCACTCAGATATATACATCCTAATCACAGCATCGGCATGCCGTCAAGAATGACTTTAAATGACCGTGCGGGATCGCGCGGCGCTCTGTAAACCCTTGTATCGCAACAGGT
>CAYOHG010000481.1:0-3061 GCA_964403685.1 uncultured Planctomycetales bacterium | reverse complement strand
GTTCCTCGCCGCTGCACTTGTTGAATATCCAACGGGCCGCGACCGTCCGGACCGTACTGGCACGTCGCGCCTTTCACCCCATTTGCACTTCGGCGAGATCAGCCCGCGCCAAGTGTGGCACGCAGTCGTGGCATGGCAAGCCCGGCAATCTGGGCCGGGAGTTGCGACCGCGGCCGAAGCATTTCAGCGCGAGCTGGGCTGTCGTGAATTCTCGCATCAACTGCTGTTCCATTTTCCGCACACGACGATCCAACCGCTCAAAGCTCAGTTTGTGGATTTCCCCTGGGATCACAATCCGCCGACCCTGAAGGCCTGGCAACGCGGACTGACCGGCTACCCCATCGTCGACGCCGGAATGCGTGAGCTTTGGTCGACCGGCTGGATGCACAATCGCGTCCGCATGATCGTTGGGTCGTTTCTCGTGAAGCACCTCCTCATCGATTGGCGCCAAGGCGCGGTATGGTTCTGGGACACGCTCGTGGATGCCGATCTCGCGAACAACACGCTCGGCTGGCAGTGGGTCGCGGGCTGCGGAGCGGATGCCGCGCCGTACTTCCGCATCTTCAACCCGGTGCTGCAAGGTCGAAAGTTCGATCCGGATGGCGCCTATGTACGGCGCTGGGTACCCGAATTGGGGCTGCTCCCGAAGCAACACATTCATGCTCCGTGGGAGGCGTCGCCGGCTGAGTTGGCCACTGCGGGCGTCAGGTTGGGCCAGAACTACCCGCAGCCAATCGTCGACCATGCCTTCGCACGGCGCCGGGCACTTGACGCGCTGGCCGGAACTCGAGGCGGATCAAATGTCGTCTGACCAGAACATGCCGGCTGTGCGACCCCGTGTCCTGGTGACCGGCGCAACCGGCTACATCGGTGGACGCCTTGTTCCGCGCCTGGTTGCCGCCGGATATCGGGTGCGATGCGTCGTCCGCTGCGCTCGCAAAGTCGACTCGCGTCCCTGGGCCGCCGACCCGTCGGTCGAAGTCCTCGAATGCGCCCTCGAAGACGGGGAAAGTCTCAGTGCCGCGATGCAGACCTGTGTCGCGGCGTACTACCTTGTTCACTCCATGATGGCCGTCGGATCGGACTACCGTGCGCGGGACCAGCAGTTGGCAACGGCTTTCGCGCGGGCGGCGGGGGTAGCAGGCGTTGGCCGGATCGTATATCTCGGCGGGCTTGGCGAACTGGGTGACCGACTGAGCGAGCATCTCACGTCGCGCCGTGAGGTCGAAACCGAGCTGGCCTCGACAAACGTTCCGGTCACCGTGCTGAGAGCCGCGATGATCATCGGCTCCGGCTCCGCGTCCTTCGAGATCCTGCGCTATCTCGTCGAGCGACATCCGATCATGGTAACGCCGCGCTGGGTCACAACCGAGAATCAGCCTATCGCGGTGCGTGACGTGCTTCATTACCTCGTCGCGTGCCTGCGAATCCCGGAAACCAGCGGCGCGACGCTCGACATCGGCGGTCCGGATATTGTGACGTATCGACAACTGATGAACATGATGAGCGACGCCCTCCACCTGCGGCGTCGCGTGATATTGCCGGTCCCCGTACTAACGCCGCGCCTCAGCTCGCTCTGGATTCACCTGGTCACGCCGATCAGCCATCGTATCGCTCGGCCGCTCGCCGAAGGCCTGCGAAACCGCGTGGTGTGCCGCAACGACGTCGCGGTTCGGCTCATGCCCCATGAGCGATTGTCAGCACGCGCGGCGATCAACGCCGCGCTGGGGAAGTCCGCGGAGGGCGGAGTGGAGACAGCCTGGTCCGATGCGGGCCCCATCCCCGGTGACCCTGATTGGGCCGGCGGAAAAGTCTTCGTTGATCAGCGTTCGGTGCAAGTTGCGGCGAGTTGTGACGCGGTCTTCGCAATCGTCTGTCGCATCGGCGGTGACAATGGCTACTTCGCCGCCGACTGGCTCTGGCGGGTGCGTGGCGCGCTCGATCGCCTGGCAGGCGGACCTGGCCTGCGCCGCGGCCGACGCGACCCAGACAAGCTGGCGTTCGGCGAGGCCGTGGACTTCTGGCGCGTGACGGGGTTTGAAGATAGACGGCGGCTCGAACTACGGGCCGAGATGCGGCTTCCGGGGGAAGCCACGCTGACGATTGAAGTGGCGCCTACTGCGGACGCGGGCTGCACAGTCACGCAGACCGCGCGCTTCAAGCCGCGCGGCCTCGCGGGACTGGCGTACTGGTACGCGGTCGCGCCGCTGCACGGGGTTGTGTTTAGGGGGATGCTGAGCGGGATTCGGCGCGCGGCCGAGGCCAGCACACTTCCGCTGGCCTCGGACAAGAATCTGTGCTGAGCGGAGTTCGAGAGTGACGATTCATACCATCCAGCGTCGTCAGAGGGTGGCCTGGCCAATTGAGCGTGTCTTCCGATTCTTTGCGGACGCCAGCAACCTCAACCGTCTAACGCCGCCGTGGCTTAACTTCGAGGTTCAGACGCCGGCGCCGATCGCGATGCATGCCGGCGCGCGAATCGAATACACGATCCGATGGAGAGGTCTGCCGATTCGGTGGCTCACGGAAATTGAGGAGTGGACGCCCGGAGAGCGGTTCGTTGACGTGCAGGTGCGCGGGCCATACCGGCTGTGGCACCACACGCATCGTTTCGAGGCGGTCGGCGACGCGACTATCCTGGAAGACGAGGTGCGATATGCGTTGCCATTGGGCCCGATTGGCAACATTGCTCACGCACTACTCGTGAAGCGCGACGTCGAGAGCATCTTCGACTATCGGACGCGGCAAATTGCGGGTTTGCTGTGTATGTGACGAATCGCGACGGAATAGACTGCCGACGCACTTCACCAAAACCAACCTTGGGGGTTTGCTTCGCTCCGCCGGGCCGAACCTTAGGGGTTCGCTTCGGACCTCCAATCCGAACCTTCATGGTTCGCTTCGCACAGGCGGGCCGAACCTTAGGGGTTCGGTGCGGGCGAGCGAAACGGACGCGAAAAAGTCTCTCCTGTAGCGCGAGACTTTTTTTCGAAGAGAGTGCGTTCCCCTCTAAATCGTTATTCAAGAGCGCGCGGCGCGAAGATAGGTAAGGTGTAGAAGAGGG
>CAYOHG010000480.1:0-3063 GCA_964403685.1 uncultured Planctomycetales bacterium | reverse complement strand
GGACCCAACCGCATCCTCGTCGCGGGCGAGCGCCTGGTCCCCAACTCTCAGCGGCTCAACCCCCGCCGCCGGCCACGTACGAATCTTCCAGAAACGCGCGTCGCCGCGCTCGAACACGCCGAAGCCGACGTAGCGACCGTCCCGGAAGAAGTCGAAGCGCAGCTCGCTCGACGGTAACGACGCCAGCGGCGCGGCGACCCAGGCCATCGGGTCGCCGTGCGCCGTCTCCACGAACGCGACCGCGCTCGCTGGGAGCCGGTCCGGCGGCGCCGCGGGCGCAGGCCACAGCTCCACCCAGTCATCCCGCCGCGGGCGCCAACCCTCGGCCAGCGGAACGCAGCGCGAATAACACAGATCTGCGGCTACCAGCCGAACCTCAAACCGGGCGACCGGTTGCCAGGCGCGACGCAACCACCATTGATGCCCGGAGCGAATGCCGGCCTGTTCACCGGCGGCGATCCAGACGCCTTCCGCCGTCGGTCCGATTTCGTCCACGCGCGCATAAAGCGACGCACCCGATGGCCAGCGCCGCGCCGTCTCCGCGACCACCGCCGGATGCACCAGCCAGACGCGCCACAGCGATGGATCGCCCGCTCGCTGCGCCGAAACCGCGGTCGAGGCCTGCCAGGCGGTCGCCGCTTCATCCGCACGGACAGGCGCCAACCACTCTACCCAGCCCGGCCCGATGACCAGCAGCCGATCCGCGGCGCTGGCTGAGTCCGGCGGCGTCTGAAGGGTGTGCCCGTCAGCGGCGAGTGAAAACTGCCGCACGCGAACCAGCGCGGGCGAATCCGCCCAGAGCGGCCAAGGGGTGCCTAGCAGCAGCAGTGCCATAAGCCGCGCCGACCGAATGGCCCCGAGCGGGCGTGCCGGTGATCGCCGCGCGCGGCTGGTGCGGCCGACCGAAATCGGTCCCGCGCGCAAAACCGCCCCCGGACGCACCGTTTCCGGCGCCTCCGGGGGGTGGGAGAGGAGGAGAAGCCTGCATTGCTTCATGCTCTTTCAGATTATACGGGCGACGTTCGGGTTGGTTCGGTCAGGCGGGGGCCATGCCGGAAAGGGCGACCAGCATCGGCGCGGCGCCACCCGCCAGGTTGGTCCGCCGGCCGCCGCCCTTTCGCGGGACACCCGCTTGGCTACAATGCCCAGCCCGACGGGACTTGATCGGCCTGACAGCGCGGTGCGTCGATCGAAGCCCGGCGGTTTCTCCATCCGACCGGCGGTGCGCAGCCTGCGTTTGATCGCCCGTCGTTCATGGTGAAGTCGAGTGTCGAGCCGTGCGGCGGGGGCGCGTGTCGCGCCCCGCGCCGCGGACGCCGCGCGGCCCAAGCGATATCTGGGAGGTTGGAACCGGGCATGAAGCCGACTCTGGCGAACCTGCACAACCACACGCCGTTTTCGGACGGGGCGTATTCGATTGACGAAATCTGCGACGCGCATCTGTCGCTGCCGGACGTGACGGTGATCGCGGTGGGCATCTGCGATCACCTGTTCTGCACCCCGGCGTCGCGGCCGGTCGGCGGCGAGAAGGAATTCGAGCGGCTGTTCGCCGCCGAGACGCGGCGCTATGCTTCGACGGTCGCGGAAGCGAAACGGCGCTGGGAAGGGCGCTTGCAGGTGCTGTGCGGAGCGGAGGTTTACTGGCCGCTGAATCGCCAGCATCTCAACAGCGTGCGGGCGCTGCTGAGCGGCTTCGACTACGTGCTGTTCGAGTGCCTGGACTGGGCCGGCCTGACGACGCTGGCCAACCAGTCGCGGCGCTGGCCGTGTCCGGTCGGGCTGGCCCACACCGACGTTGAAGCTCAGTTCAAGAACACGTCGATGGACCAGGTCGTGCGGACGATCAGCAACGCGCGCATCTTCTACGAGGTCAGCGCCAAGCTGATGCCGCTCGCGCAGCAGCAGCCCTGGTACCAGACGCTCACGCGCCACCGGGTCAACCTCACGCTGGGCACCGACTCGCACGACGAGCTGGCCCGGCTCCGCGACTTGCGCCACCTGCACGACTTCCTGGCGCGCCACGACCTGACCAGCCGGCTGTTCCTCCCGCAGCCGCACCCGCGCGAGCCGGCGGCGCAGTCAGCCTGATACACAAAAGTCTGCGGCGCCGCGGCCGCCGCGAGACAACCAGCATCCGGCGGATGGCCGGTAGCGAATGAAGCTCGCGCCCGTGCGCGCCGCGGCCGATCCTATCGCGACCCCTACGCGCGCCCGTAGTGCGATTGTTTCCAGGCCTTGCGACGCTCAGCAGCCGCGATCCGGCCCGGCTCCCCACGCGCGATGGCGCGCCACAGCTCACGCCAGGCCCTGCCGGCCATGCCGAATCGCGCCGTGTAATCCCGCAGAAAACGTGCCCGGTCTCCCTGCGTGATTCCGCGGATCGCCGCAACGCTGGCGTGCAGCCGCTGAAGCGCGCGCAGCTCGTCGGCCGGCGAGACTCGCCGCCGCTGCCGCAGCCCGTCCCAATCGACCCACAACAGGCGCAACTGCGGCGGCGGCGCGACCAGCAGGTTGGAGGCCTTGCAGTCGCGGTGGGCAAAGCCGGCGCGGTGCAGCCCGCGAAGCTGCCGCGCGAGCAACGCGGTCAGATGCCGTTTCAGCCGAACCCACGCAAGCGGCGGCTGGCGCTCGAACTCGCGGCACAAGAACGTCTCCAGGTCTACCGCACCGGGGACGGCCTCGGTGATCAGCAGGCTGTCGTGCACGAGCGGGCCAACGCGCCGTTCGAGCACCGCCAGCGGCCGCGCCGCCGGTTGGTCACGATTCAGCAGCGCGTTTCCCATCCGCCAGGCGCGCAGCGACCGCGAGGGAGCCAGCCGGTTGCGCAGCGCTCGCCGCGCGTTGCGCGAACGCGGCCGCTTGATGAAGACCGGCACCGACGCGGCCTCGCAGCGCAGGACGGCACGCGAAACCTGGGCCGAGTGGGAGTCCTTGTGCGCATCGCTGGCGCGTTCGAGCAGCCTCAGCGGCTGTTGCAGCGCCGCCTGCCACGCTGCGCGCGACCACGGCGGTTCGTCTCGACCGGTCCGCTCGGTCGCGCGCCCCGCCGCGCCGACGCGCAGC
>CAYOHG010000479.1:0-3084 GCA_964403685.1 uncultured Planctomycetales bacterium | reverse complement strand
GAATTGGCCGCCGACGGTGGTAGCCGCGCGGCACGCGGTTGCGGAGCGCCAGCCGTGTGCCGTCGCTGACGCCGATGTCCGTACTCATCAGCCCCGCCACCTGTTCCGGCCACAGGTCAGCCTGGTGCAGCCAGCTCGCGAGACGCTCGCGCCGATAGTCCGGGTCGGACTCGATCTGCCCGGCGATCGCGGAGCGCGCTTCGGCGTCATCGCTGGCGAAGTAGTCGCGCAGCTTCGCCAGAATAGCTGCCTCGTCGCCCCGCGCCGGTGCGATCGAAAGCGCCAGAAGCAGCGCGCCGGCCATCAGCCGCACGCCCGGCGCGACGTTTTTCGTCCGATGGGGATCATTCGACCGGCCTGGAACCCAACTCGTCATGCCGACAGCTTGACCGCCACTCGCCCGCGCGACAACCGAAATTCCGGCCGTTTGCGCGCCCCAAGCGGGGTATACCGTCAGGGGGAACCGGCAAAGCGGCCGGGGGCGCTGGCGCCTGGCGAACGGGTTCGTCCGCGATGCCCGCCAGCCCAGCACGAAAGCGACATCGGCCGGTCCCGCGGCGTGCAGGCCGGCCGATGCCTCTTTCTCAACGCCGGCGGATCACCATTGGGAATCCGCCGCCGGCTTGGTTTCGCGCGCAGCGCGCCGCTAGAGACTCACGGTCGGGCCGCCCGGCCGGCGTCCTCCACCGCGATGCCCAGGATCAGCGCTACCCCGACGCCGATCACCGAAACCACCGTTTCCTCGCTGAACTGAAACCCCGCTTGCGCCGCGTACGCCGCGATCAGCGTCGCCAGCGCCACCTGCACCTTTCGGCTGCGCAGCGGCCAGAACCACCCACGCGCCCCGCTCGCCTCGGCCATGATTGGCCCTCCATTCCTGCGGCGCCGCCTTGTTCAGGGCCGCGCCGGCTCCTCGGGCTTGCTCTCGATCGCCGCTTCCGCGTGTGATTCCGTCGCAGCATCGGCCGCGCCGCCCGCCACCGGTTGCAGCGCCGCTGCCTGTTGCGCCGCGATCGCCTGCCTGGCGCGGTCGACCTTGGCCTCCAGCGCTTTGAGCAGGACGTCGATCGCCGCCTGGTCGCTGAAGAGTTTGGCGTCCACACCGGCCAGCCGCAGCGCGCGCGTGCGCTCCTGTTGAATCGCCCAGAACTCGACCAGATCGCGTTCGTTCCAGGCCGCTTCCAGTGTCGCGAGCTGCTCCGGTGTCAGGTCGATCCCGCTGGCGCGCAGCCGCGCGACCAGGTCGCGAAACAGCAGCAGCGTCAGCCCCTCGTGTTGTCGTTCGAAGACCGTCTGCTGCACCTGGTCGGCCCGCCGCTGCGCATCGATCGCCACTCGCACCGACTCGCGTGTACACCCGCCGCTGGAGAGCACGCCGGCCAGCGCCAGCGCGCCCCCGATCCACCCGGCCGCTCGCGGCGGCACAATCGCCTTCACTTCGGTTCGCATGCGTTCCCCTCGTTGTGCGCCCGTTGGCTCAGCCGCCCAGCAACGCAATCAGCCGCACGGCCGTCAGCAACCCGTCGATCCACTTCTCCGCCGCGATCGCCTCGCTCAGCTTCTGCGTCGTGCTCCGCAGCTCTTCGTGCGAAATCCACCCACCCGCCGCCGCCTCGCGCGATAAATCCCCGCCCAGGTAATCCCGCGCTCCCGGCGCCTGCGCCTGATGCACGCGCTGCGCTTCGATCATCATGGCGTCGATCACGTGCCGCGCCGCCCGCACAAACGCCTGCGCCGTGCCCGCGTCGACCTGCTGCAACGCCGAATTCAGGGTCATGCTCGCTCCTTGCCTTTCGTCCGCCTGAACGCCCATCCCGCCCGTTCGTTTCCCCCGCCCATCCGTTCGCCCGAGGCGCCGCCGCGAGAGTCAGGACTCTCGACTGCGGCCCTCGAACTGCCGCGCCACCCGGGCCCACCAGTCCTCCTCGACCATCCGATGTGCCCGCAGCTCCTCGCGCAGCGCGGCGACCGCATCCGTGTTGGCCCGCACCACGTCAAGCAGGTTGTCGTGAATGCCCGCCAATTGGCCCGCGTACGACAAGGCGTCCTGCACCTGGGCGCTGTTCTTGGCGCGCTCCTGCCGCTCGAACCACCACATCACGAACAGCAGCCCCGACACGCCCAGCGACAACGCCTGGGTCATCAGCTCATCCATGCGTGCCCCCTCGCTGTGCTCGACTCGATTCCCACTTCCGCCAAACGCCACTCGCTCAACCCGAACGCCCGCTTGATGAAGACCGCGCCCGGCGTCATTCATTGCTCATCGCGCACGCATCTCCCTTGCGCCCCGTCCGCACGGCCCGAGGCGGCCCGGATCCTTCTCCGTGTGGATCGCGCTACAGTCCGTCGAGTTCGTCGGCCGTAAACTTCCGTGCTGTTGCGGCATAGCGAGCCGCATCGTCCGTCGCCGTCCGTGAGGCCGGCGGCGTCGTGCTCGGCAACTCCAGCGCGCCACGAGCCAGCGCATTCAGCCAGTCCTCCGCTTCCTCGCGCAGCGCCAGCACCCGGTCCGGCACCGCGGTGGTGAACGGCGACATGCGCCAGGCCAGATGCTCGGCCACGTCCAGGGCGCGATTCCGCAATACGCTTGCCAGCTCGGGATGAACGCCGAGATCGACCGGCGTCGCGTAGCGCGTCGCCAAACGGGCATTCAGCAACGCCTCGGCTTCGTCGACGATCTGCTGTCCGATCGTGTCGCTCTCCGTGGTTCCATTGCTGCGGTCCGTCAGCCGTGCATAAAGCGGCGCGCCCAGCCGGTTCTTCAGGTCCGTGGTCGTGATATAGGACATCGTCGCTCTCCAGCAGGACGCCGTCTTACTCGCCGCCCAGCTCCGCCGCCGCCTGGCGGAGCATCTCACCAGCGGTCAGGCCGACACCCACCTCGCCAAGCCGCTCCGCCAGCTTCTGCGCCGCCATCCGGATCACCCGGACCGCCTCTGTGGGTTGCAGCGCAAAGCGAATCACGCTTTCGTTCCCGTCCGCCATGACGATCACCAGCTTGTTCATCGCCTGCCCCTTGTTTCTGCGTTGTGGGTTCACCAGCTTCCGCGTATCCGCGCACCGGCCGGCCGCGCCGCCCGAGGC
>CAYOHG010000478.1:0-3092 GCA_964403685.1 uncultured Planctomycetales bacterium | reverse complement strand
GTTCAGAGCGAGCGCCTCGGCTTCGCAGAGCCCCCGGCACACGTCGATACCCGCCTGGCTCAGGGCGCGCAGCCCGCCGCCGCACACGCGCGGGTTGGGATCCAGCGTCGCGGCGACAACGCGGCGGACGCCCGCTTGGATCAGTGCGGCGGTGCACGGCGGTGTCTTGCCGTGATAGCAGCAGGGTTCGAGCGTGACGTACGCGGTGGCGCCGCGGGGCGATTCGCGGCAGCGCCGCAACGCATCCACTTCGGCATGCGGGCCGCCGAACTGCCGGTGCCAGCCCGCGCTGATCTCGCGTCCGTCGCGAACCAGTACGCAGCCGACAACCGGGTTCGGCTCGACTCGGCCGCGGCCGCGCTCGGCCAGGCGCAGCGCCCGCCGCATGAACGCCTCTTCGGCATCGCAGGCGAATGCGCGGCGCGCGGACATGGGCGGCCTCACTTGGTTGCGGGGACGGTCTCGGCGACGGCGGCTGCCTGTCCGGGGCGGTCGCTTGCTCCGCGCTCCGCGTCGAGGAGAAAATCGTCGTCCGTCAGCCGCACGGACGGGTCGAGATTCTCGTAGTGATATGCCGCATCAAGGGCGCCCGACGGCAGCAACACCTGCGTGCACACGGGCAGCTCGGAACCCGGGTCAATGTAGATGTACACGCGCGGGGCGGGAAAGCGCTGCGGGGGATAGTCGAGCCGCACGCAGTGGGCGCTGTATTCGCGGTCCGGGACGCGCTGCACGCCTTCGTACTGAATCGTCGCCGCACCGCCAGACGAGGCAAACGAGTCCAGCGCCCGCACCACCAGGCGCTCCAGCCCGAAATCCGTCAGCGGCCGCTTCGACTCGCCCCAGCGCACCGGCGTCATCAGCTCCACGCGGGTCAGCACGGGCGGCAGCCCGAACAGACCATTGCGCGGCACGAAGCGCACTCGGTCGCCCTCCTGGCCGGCGACGTAGGTGGACTCGCCGTACTTGACGTTCGGATCGAGCCACTTCATGCGCACGCTGAACGGGCTGCGGCGGAACCAGACGGCGATCCGCTCGGGGCCTTGCAGCCGAACGAATGGGATCAACCCGCGGCGCTCGCGGCGCGTGAACGTCAGGGTGTATTGCTCCAGGCGGGCGCAGCGGCGTGCCACGAAACGAAGATAATCCAGCGGGGCTGCGCGGATGTCGGGACGAGCGTCGGCCGGCGTGGCGACGGCGGCAACGAACGGGGCGCCGGTCGCGACGGCCGCGGGTGCAGGCGAGGTCTCAGACGAAGCGGCGCCCGCGGCGCCCGGCCGCGGCTGGTTCGCGGCGCACCCGGCCAGCGCCAGCACGAGCACCGCTGCGGCGAGTGAACAAACGGTTACGATGACCGGTCGGTGCGGCTTCACGGGCGCGGTGTCTCCTTTTCGACCGGCTCCAACAGCGGCTCGACCAGTTCAGCCAGGGCCGGCTGAAACCCAAAGGAGATCCGCAACACGCGGTTCTTTTCGTCCAGCAGGCGAATAACGGGGAGCTGACTGGGCAGCTCGGCTCCGACCGGCGGGCCGGCCAATACGTGCACCAGCCGCGAAGCGCACGTTTCGATGGCCTGCTGAGCCCGAGTGTACTCCGAGTCAACGTTCAGGCAGACGATGCTCAGCCGCGGCGGCGCGGTCTGCTCGGCCAGGTCTCGCAGCACGTCGAACATGCGAAGAGAATCGCGCGAGTCGAAGCTCCAGAAGAACTCGAGCGTCCGTCGCCTGCGGACCGCCTCGCTGTTGAGAGTGCTGCCCTCGGGGGATTGAAGCGTCCAACTGGCGGCGGGACGAGCCATCCAGTCTCGGGCCAGTTCCGCCTGCTCGCGGTGCAGGTTCTCGTATCGGGACGCGTCGGCCCGCTGTGCGGCGGCCATCGTGCGAAACGGGCTGGCCTCACGCCCAAGCTCCGCGAGGTATTCAACCCAGAGGCGCTGAAAGTCCCCGACCAGCAGTTCGGGGGCGCGGGCCGCGGAGACGACCTCGCCAATCAGCCGGTCCTCGCTGCGCAGCCGTGCCCGGAAGCGCTCGGCTTCGAAGCGGCGGGTACGCAGCCAACTTTCACCGCGGCGCTGGATGCCGCGCAGCGTTAACTCGACCAGGTGGCGCGATCGGGCGCGCGGGTACGTCGACCGCTGCTCGGCGCGGGTCAGGACCTGCTGGGCGGGATTGAACCAGCAAGTGCCTTCGTGCATTTCCGCCGTAATCGCGGCGATGCAATCATCGGCGACCAGGCGGCGTTCGATCCGCAGGTGACTATGCCGGGCCGGGTCAGGCCCGGTCAGACGACAATTCCAGCGCCGCCCGAGCAGATCCGCCGGCGTCGTCCAGGGGTCATGCAGCCGTACACTGGACGGAAGATCGGGAACGAGCACCAGGGCCCAGTCAATGCCTGCGGTGCGGGCCGCGAACTCAGGTAGCAAGCGGGCCTCGCCGCGCTGGCCGATTTCCAGCATCAGCCCGCGGTTTGACGCGGACCCATCCGCGTTTTGTCCCGCTTCGGCCTCGAGCAGCAGGATCGCGCGCTGTGCCCCGGCTTCGAGGCAGGTCAGCGTGGCCGTGCGCACCGTTGTTGTCGCGGCACCGTCGCTCAGCGAAATCTCCTCGAGCTTGCCTTCGTAGACGAAAACGTCGCCGGCGCGGAATTCGTACCGTGGGAGGTCTTCGGCGAATGCAATCGCGGCACCCAGCGCCAGCAGGCCGGCCAGCGGCGCGGCCCAGTGACTGACGGCGCAGCGGGCGATAGGTCGCGTCGGGTTCATTCGCTCACGTTGTACTTGTCGGCACCGGGCGCGGCAAGCCGCTCGCCGCTGTCGGCTCGCCCGATACAATGCGTCGTCATCCAGAGGAGTGCCTGAGTGAGAATCGTTCACAAGCCGCGCGTGTACCTCGTCGGCCGGCAGACGATCGACGCCGCCGCGGTTGAGCAGTTCCTTCGGGACCACGAGACCACCTGGCAGACCGACACGGAGATCGGCGCCGAGGCCTTGTGTGAGGTGGCCGGGCGGGTCTGCTACATGTCGTTCGGCAAGGGTCGCAAGAGCAATCACGAGTACCTGGCGAACATCCTCGAGAGCCAGCACGGTTCAGTGC
>CAYOHG010000477.1:0-3104 GCA_964403685.1 uncultured Planctomycetales bacterium | reverse complement strand
CTGCCACTCGGACCACTTCGGCGGCAACGCCGCGGTGCAGGCGCGCTGGGGCTGCCGCACCTCGATCCCGGTCGGCGAGGCGCCGCTCATCGAAGCGTGGGACGAGCGGGCGCTCATGCTCGGCTTCGCGGACCAGCAGGCGGACCGCTTCCGCTTCGTGCCGGTCGCGCGCATCCGCAAAGGGCAGCGCCTCGTTTGCGGCCGGCGGGGCGTGAAGGTCGTGCCCTTCGAGCGGCAGAAGGCCAAAGGCGTCTTCGAATTCATGGCCTCTGAGATCTCCACGGAAAAGCCCAAGTACACGATAATCCGGCAGTGTGCCGCGCAGATGGTCGAGGCGCGGCGGGCCGGCAAGAAGATCCTGCTGGTCGGCGGGCCGGCGATCGTGCACACGGGCGCGTCCGAGCACGTCGTTTCGCTGATCGAGCGCGGCTTTGTTCACACGCTGTTCGCCGGCAACGCCCTCGCGACACACGACATCGAGCACAACCTCTACGGGACGAGCCTGGGTGTTTACATCGACAAGGCCACGCTCGCCGACGCCGGCCATGAGCATCATCTGCGCGCGATCAACGCCATCCGCCGGGCCGGCAGCATCGCGAACGCGGTCGCCCGCGGCGAATTGACCGGCGGGATCATGCACGCCTGCGTCCGGCACGGAATCCCGTTCGTGCTGGCCGGCAGCGTGCGCGACGACGGGCCGTTGCCGGATGTCATTACAGACGTCCTGGAAGCTCAGGACCGCATGCGGGCAGCGATTCGGGACGTCGGCTTCGTCCTGATGGTCGCGACCGGCCTGCATTCGATCGCGACCGGGAACATTCTGCCGGCCTGGATCCCGGTCGTCGCGGTCGATATCTCGCCCGAGGTGCTGACCAAACTGGGTGACCGCGGCTCGTTTCAGACCGTCTGCGTGGTCACCGACGTCGAACCGTTCTTCCGGTCGCTGATCCAGGCGATCGGCGAAGCCGAGGCCGTCGCCGCCGGTTGAATTGCGCCCGCCCGGTTGGCCGATTTCCGCCGCCGGTTTGTCATCCGCCGCGGCGTGGGCTGCGTTTTCATCGACAGAGCCGGCCGTCAGGTTTTCGCGGCGGTCGATACCCGCCAGCCCGTGCCGCCGGCCACGATGAGGGTTCCACCGTGAATTACAGACCTGTGGCGAGTGCGACCGCTGCGACGCTGATGCTGCTGATGTCCGGGTGCCTGGAGCGGAAAGAGACGATCCGGGTGAAGCCTGACGCGACGGTCGAGATTGAGTTGGCGTTTTCGGGTGATGCTGCCGACGTGGATGCGGGAGACGCCATGCCGGACGATGGCGCCGGCTGGGACGTGTCCCGCCAGCTCAAGGAGGAGGACGACAAACAGAAAGTGGAGCTGACGGCTCGCCGCGAGTTCGAGCCGGGTGCCGAGCTGCCCGACTGCTTCGCGACCGACGCGGAAGTGCGCGAAGTGGCGCTTCAGTTCCCCACGCAGGTGACTCGCGAGAAGCGCGCCGACGGAACGTACTATCACTTCCAGCGAACCTATCAGCCGCGGACGCGGGCGCAGTTCGAATATCACCGCCAGCGGCTGGAGAAGCAGGTCGAAGCACTCAGTGGTAAGAACGCCGAGGAGCTTTCCGCCGACGAGAAGCGCACGCTGCTGGGGGCGATGCGCGAGGTCGAGCTGGCGCAGCGCTGCGAGCTGGTGCAGTCGGCCGCCGACGCAACCGAGCTGGACTGGCCCGCGGAGACCACGCCCCACCTTCAGCAGGACGTGCGCCGTCACTTTGAGGATGCCGATCTCGAGCAGTTCATCCGCCTGCTGGAAGAGCCCGAGAGCGATGAGCGCGACGCGCGCATCGCCAAGTTCAGCGAGGGGCTGATCCGCGAAGTTCGCGATGTGCTTTCGCACTCGCTGGCGGAGCTGCGCCGGCCGCAGCGCGAGATCGACGCGTTCCTGGCCGCGTACGATCAGGAATCGACCCGCCGTGATGTCACTATGGACCTGGACGACGAGCGCTTCGTGGTGCGGGTCGAGTTGCCGGGCGAGCTGGCGGCGCACAACGGCCGGCTTGAGGACGGCGCCGTGGTCTGGGAATTCGAGGCCGGTGCGCTGATGGACCGGACGCTGGTGCTGAAGGCGACCAGCGTGGACCGCACGGGCAGCGCGCGCCCGTAGCGCTGACGCGTCGCCCCGCTCGGTGGGGCGCCCGGCCCGCGAATCTCCGAGGGCGTCGCCCTGTCGCAGGCGACGCCGCCGGGCGCGCGGTGAGTTCTGGGCGGGCTCGGCGAGCAACCTGGCGCAGCGACTGCGGCGGCAAGCGACCTGGTCACCATGAGCTACTCGATTGATGAACTGTTCGATGCGTTTCGCAGCCGGGTGTACCGCTGGGCCCTGGCGCTGTCGGGTCGCCACGAGGAGGCTCTCGACGTGACACAGGATGTTTTTCTGACCGCGCTGCGCGAGCGGCCGACGCTCTCCCAGCCGGGCGCGGCGATCGCCTGGCTGCGGCGCGTAACCGGGCATCGACTGATTGATCGCGTCCGTCGAAGCAAGGCCCGCGGCGTGGCAAGGACCATCGGCGATTCCGGCCTCGCGCAGGCCGCCGCGCCCGGAGTCGCCGCGGCGGACCGGCTGGAGGACATCGAGCAGGCCCAGCGGCTGCGCGCTGCGCTGGCCGAACTGCCGGAGCAGCAGCGGCTCGTGGTCATGAGCAAGACGTTCGATGAGTGGACGTTTCGCGAGATCGCCGAGCACCTCGGCATCTCCATTCCCACCGCCAAGACCCACTACGCGCGCGGTCTGGCGACGATCCGCGCTCGTTTGAGCGGGAAGACTGGCAAGGGGGCCGACCATGACTGAGCAGGAATTCCTCGAAAAGGCCGCTGACTTTGTCGGGCGCTAGATGAACACGCTGGCGGCGGCGGCGTTCCTTCAGGACGTGGCAGCGGATGCGATGCACCTGCGGCTGCGCGACCAGGTAGCGCAGGATCCGGATCACGTCGAGGGCGACGGACTCCGGCGTCTTGACCCAGCCGGTCGAGTCACAGACCGGACAATGCGAATACAGGCTTCGGGCGTAGGAATGCCTCTGCCTCTGGCGCGTGATCTCGACCAGTCCGAAG
>CAYOHG010000476.1:2180-3109 GCA_964403685.1 uncultured Planctomycetales bacterium | reverse complement strand
GGCCCCCGGGGGGGCCGCGGGGGCCGGCGGCGTCGGTTGGTTTGACCTGGTCACGCCCGCAATCAGTGTGGTCACGCGGTCGACCCAGGACTCCTTCGGCTCGCCGGCGGGTTCCACCGCATCTGTTTCGAGGATGTCGTCCTGACTGACGACCACCTCGTGCGGCGCTCCGCCGAGCGCATCGTCTGAGCCGCGCAGGCTGAGCTTGAGCTTGCCGCGCTGTTCGGCGAGGTGAATGGTGGGAACCACATCGGGCTTGATCAGCAGCGTGACCGTGCGGGCCTTCTTGGTGCTGCTGCCGGAAGATTTCTTGCCGGAGGCGGCTTCGGCCGGTGCGGGCGCGTCCGGTGCAATGCGCTCACCGACGGCGGCGACGACCACATCCTCCAGGAGGGTCTTGGCGACCGTGACCGGTTTGCCGTTCTGGCGCGTGTTGAAGTACCCGACCACGTCCACGTGGCTGCCGGGCTCGAGATGCGTGTCAAGCCCCGAGCTTTCGTCGACTTTGACCGAAATGGCGCGGAAACCCGGCGGCACATTGATGCCGGCGGCGGCTCCGGGCGCCAACAGCATGGTGTCCAGGATCGGCAGCCCGGCGGGGCAGCCGGTGTGCGGGACGCGCCCGAGGATCTTCTGCTTGTCGGCCAGCGCGGTCTTGGGCGCCGCACTCAGCGGGAAGCTGAGCGGCTGAATCATGGCCTCGGTGATGGCCTGGCCGCGGGGAATGTCCTGCACGGGCGACCAGAGCTTGACGACTTTCGGTTCGGCGGCGCCGGCCCGCTTGAGATAGTCGAAGCCGAGCTTGCCGGCCAGCCCCGCGACGCCCAGACCCACCAGCAATGGAATCAACGCCTTGGGATTCATCGCAAGAACCTCAACAACGAATAGACGCCGGCTGTCTGCGGCGCGCAGACGCCCACCAACGGCGG
>CAYOHG010000476.1:0-2170 GCA_964403685.1 uncultured Planctomycetales bacterium | reverse complement strand
CCCCCCGACCTTCGAACCCATCGGCCCATTCACCGGCGGCCTGGCTCCGGCGGTTGTCGACTACATGCCCTCGCGGCGCATCGACGCCACACCTTCGATCGTCCCCATGGTGAAGCCGAAGAAGTCGCCCACCAGGGAGACGTCAGCCTGCGGCACGCGCACCGTAACGGTCAAGATCGGGTCGTCCGTGGTAGGCTCAACCACGTCGATGGTCGCATGGGTGTCCAACCCCATCGGCTCAAGGTACGTGGTCACGCGGGCTTCGATCTCGGAGACCGTCACACCCTGCAGGGCCCCCAGCCGCGCGCCCTCGCGGGCCGAGTTGATCAGCGTGTTGCGCACGCTGAACAGCCAGCCAAACTCGATGATCCCGAACAGCATCGCGAACATCACCGGCGCCATCACCGCCAGTTCGACCGCGACCGCCGCGCGCCGCAATCGCCGGCGCTGATTCGCCGTTCGGATTCCCGTTGTTTCCGTCGCGCCCCTCCGGATCTCCCTCATGCCAGCCACCCTCCGAAATAGTGCGTCAGCAGCACCCCAATCGTGCCCGCCGTCAGCGGGACGCCGTAGGGCAGCAACTGACTCGTCTCTCCGAACGTCCGCGCGCCGCCGTACGTCCCGAAGGCCGTGTCGAGGCGCTTCATCTTCGTCATGATGGTTTGCATGTTGGTGTACGCGTGAACGACCCGCCCGCTCGTGTAGATCATGACCAGCGCCGCGATGCCGCCCAGGATCGCGCCGGCCGCGAAGCTGATCAGCGTCAGCCAGGGGCCCAGCCAGCAGCCGATGGCCGCCATCAGCTTGACGTCGCCGGCGCCCATCCCGTGCATCAGCCAGGGAATGATCAAAACGCCGAAGCCCACCAGCAGCCCCAGCAGCCCCGCACCGATGCCGGACCATCCGAAAAAAGCGGCTTGCAGCGCCAGCCCGCACACGGCGATCAGCGCATTAAGCCAGTTGGGCACGCGCCGCTCGGCGTAGTCGATCCAGGAGGCGTACAGGGTCGCCGGGATCAGCAGGGCCAGGGTCCATTCCCAGTATCCGAGCTGCATCGCAAACTCCGCTCCGGTTTTTCGGTCGCGCCCGGTCGCGTTACCGGCCGCAGGCTCCAGTTTCATCGGCACGATCGGCGGGCAGGACCAGCATGACGAACGGCGGCGGACGCCAGGGCGCCCGCCGCCGTCCGATAGCCCTCACACAAGACGTGCGCGTCGTCGCCCGTCTAGCTGCCGAACGCCGTGTTGTTGACGTCTTCGAACGTCGCGTTGACGTTCGTACCGAGTGTCTGAATCGCGGCGATCGCCACCACGATGATCAGCGCGAGCATGACCGCGTACTCGGTCGCCGTTGGGCCGTCCTCATTCACCAGGAACTGACGGAAACGATTCACGATAGCCTTCATTGTTGCCCCTTTTTTTCTCAGTACCCCGGCGGGATCCGACCCGCCGCAAACCGCTACTGCCAGTCCCCAGAACGGTTCAATACATTCGGCCGACAGGCAAACTTCGGACAGCAGAATCGTTTGGAACCGGGACATCTGAAAACGCGCAACAAGAGCCCGCGCCGCGCAATTCGGCGTTGGCTCCGCGCAATCTGTGGCCAGGTCGCAGTCCGCGCAACATCCGCGGCCGCACGGATCGAGGATTATGAGCCGCGCTGCGCCAGCGCCGCGTGCAGCGCCGCGGACATGGCCGCGCGGGGGGCGGCGCTGCCGTGCCAGCATTCATGCTGAAGCTCGGCCTGGGCCAGCAGCCATTCGGCGCCGGTTCGCGTTTCGCTGCCACGGGCCGCCGCGTCGCGCAGCAGGCGCGTGTTCAGTGGCGTGTACACCGCGTCGAGCACCACTCGGGCGCGCAGCGCCGCCGCGGGCAGCGGCGATTGATCGGCGTGCGGAGCGGTTCCGGCGCTGCTGCAATTCACCAGCAGCTCGCCTGACGCAAGACCGCGTTGCGACCACGGTGCCCAGTCGCAGCCCAGCGCGCCGGCCAGCTCGCGCGCCCGCGGGTCGGTTCGATTGTATAGGGTGACGCGGCAGCCAGCGTCCATCAGCGCCAGGGCCACGCCACGGGCCGCTCCGCCGGCGCCCAGGATGTCCGCGCGCCGCCCGCGCAGCGCGTCGCCCGCTCCGCCGAGCGCCGAGCGCAGCACCGCGAGCACTCCGGCCCCG
>CAYOHG010000475.1:0-3112 GCA_964403685.1 uncultured Planctomycetales bacterium | reverse complement strand
GCGCCAGCCGGCTGGGCTGCTATGGCTGGAAGAACGCGCGAACGCCCGTGCTGGACGCGCTGGCGGCGCGCGGCACGAAGTTTGAGCGCGCCTACACGCCGGTCCCCATCACGCTGCCCGCCCACGTCACGATGTTCACCGGAGTCGAACCGCCGGAGCACGGCGTGCGCGACAACGGGGCCGCGGCGCTGGGGCTGGAGCTGCCGGTGCTGACGGAGGTCTTCCAGAAAAAAGGCTATCGCACGGGCGGGTTCGTCGGCGCCGGCGTGCTGGATCGGCGCTACGGCCTGAGCCGCGGCTTCGACGCCTACACCGACGAAATGCCCACGCGCACGTACCAGCGCGACGGCTCGGAGGTTTCGCGCGACGCGCTGGCGTGGCTGGACCAGGATCCGGACAAGCCGTTCTTCTGCTTCGTCCACTACTACGACCCGCACGCACCGTTGACGCCCCCGCAGACGCTGCTGGATCAGCTCAAGGACCCGTACGACGCGGAAGTCGCCGCCATGGACGGCTACATCGGCCAGCTCATCGAATGGCTGGGCGCCCGCGGCAAGCTGGAGCAGACGCTGATCGTCGCGATCGCGGATCATGGCGAGTCGCTGGGTGACCACGGCTTCCAGTGGCACGCGCTGCTGCTCTACGAGGGCATCCTGCGAATTCCACTGATGATCTCGCTGCCCGGCAAGCTGGCTGCGGGCCACAGCACGCGCGACATCGTCCGCACGGCCGATTTGATGCCCACCATCCTGGAACTGATGGGCTGGGCGATTCCCGGCGAATGCAGCGGCCGGAGTTTTGCCGCCGCGCTCGCCGGTGCGCCGCTCGAGCCGCGGGTGGCGTACGGCGAGACTCTTTTTCCTTTCAACCAGTTCGGCTGGAGCCCGCTCAGCAGCCTGGTGGAGGGGCGCTGGAAGTACATTCACGGCCCCAAACCGGAGTTATACGACGTCGAGGCCGACCCCGGCGAGCTCACCAACCTGGCATTAGGCCGCGCCAGCCTCACGGAGCAGATGCGCAACAAGCTGCTGGCGATCGAGGAGCGCATGGTGCGGCGCGAGCCGCTGCCGATTGAGATGTCGCAGGAGTGGACCGACCGGCTGCGAGCCCTCGGCTACGTCGGCACGCTGACGCCGCCGAGCGAGACTCCAGCGGACCTCAAGAACCCGGTCGAGATGGCGCCGGTGCTCGAACAGTATCGGCTGGCGGAAACGCTCTGGAACATGAACCGTTTCCCGGACGTGGTCAACGTGCTGGAGCGCGTGGTGGGCGCGTCGCCGGAGTCGTTCGCCCTGGTCGAGCTGCTGGGCAAAGCCTACGTGAAGGTCCGGCGGCTGGAAGACGCGCAGCGTACGCTGTGGATGGCGCTTCAGAGCGGTCAGGGCTCGGCCGAGACACACGTATACATGGCACGGGCCATGGCCGGCCGGGCGTCGTTGAAGGGCGCGTCGGAGTGGTGCAACAAGGCCCTCGAGCTGGACCCGAAGAACACGGAGGCGCTCGCCCTGCGCCGCAAGCTGGACGAGTGGATCGCCCAGACCGACGAGCGTCGCGAGCAGCTCGAGGCGGCGCTGGAGCAGAACCCAAACGCTCCGCCGTTGCGCGTGCAGTTGGCGACCATCTGGGCTCGGGAGAACAACCTTAAGTTCGCCATTCGCACGCTGCGGGCCGGACTGGAGCTGGCCCCCGATGAGCCGCAGCAGGCCAACGCGCTGGCCTGGTTCCTGGCGACCGGCTGGGAACCGGATTATCTCGACCCGATCGAGGCGGTGCGGCTGGCCGAGCGCGCCGTCGAGCTGGCCAGCGGCGCCAGCCGGGCGAATTACCTGCACACGCTGGCCGCGGCCTACGCGTCCGCCGGCCGCTTCGAGGACGCGCGCCGAACGGCCCAGGAAGCCCGCGACGTGGCCCGCAGCGTGAAGAACGAAGCGCTGGCCGAGAAAGTCGATCGCGAGATGATCCTCTACGAAGCGTCGCGCCCGCTGCGCGACCTGCCTTGACGAAACACTGGGCGCGGTCAACGCTCGGGCGGCGTGCTGCCGACGACGAATCGATAGTTCGTGCCTTGACGGGTGAGCATGTCGGAAAGCAGCGGCAAGTCTCTGCTCCACGACGCCAGCAGCACGCTGATCTGTACCGCCAGCAACAGCCAGCGGCGCCCATTCGTTTGGAATCCGTATTCCGCCGGCCAGCGAATCGACCCGAGCATCCAGCCTGCCGGTATCGCCAGCAGGGCATGCAAGGGCAGCGCGTAGCGCGACAGCGAATAGGTCAGCGAGAATGCGACGATCGACTGCACCAGCAGCAGGAGGATCAGCCAGCGCAGCGGCGACGAGGGCATGAACGCCAGCCCGCCCGCGGCGCTGATGAGCAGCGCGGCGTAGTAGAGCGCCCACGATACGGTCAGGGTCGGCGTCAGCCAGTCTGGCAGCGGTCCATACCAGCCATTGCGCAGGTGGCGCAACAGGTAGGAATCGAGCGTCCACAGATGCAGCGCCTCCCAAGCACACTTGCGAACGTAGAACCCCACGTCGGCCGCGATGTTCTCCAGTGCCTGTCGAATGGCCCAGCGCTGGGCGCGCCGCGGTTCGCGCACGACTGCAATCTGGTAGGGAACGCTCTCGACCGCTCCGTAGGTATCGGGATCCCAGAAATTGTCTTTGTTGACGAATGCCGCCTCGGGCTGCGTGCCGACCAGCAGGTTGAACGGTCCGTTGCTGTCGATCGGAATCAACGCGCGCGTCTGAAGCCAGTTCCGTACCGTCCACGGAGCGATGCAGCAGCCGCACACCAGCGCCAGCAGCGCAAACCGCCGCAGGCCGCTCAACAATGCGCCGCCCCAGCGTTCGCGGCCGGCGTGATCGTCGCCGCCGCGCTCGCCATTTCCGGCGAAGCGCTGGGCCCGTGCCTGGAGAACCGCCCAAGGCAGCAGGAACGGCAGAATCGTCAGCGCCACGCCGCGCGTCAGGGCTGCCAGCCCGAGCAGCGCCCCCGCCGCGCACCAGGGCCACGCTCGTCGCCGGGTGGCCGAACCGACCAGCAGTTGCAGAGCCGCCAGCAGCAGCGACAGGAACAGCGTCTCCGACCAGGCCTGATGGGTGAACATCACGTG
>CAYOHG010000474.1:0-3116 GCA_964403685.1 uncultured Planctomycetales bacterium | reverse complement strand
GTTCACCTGGGCCGGCACCACGGCCCAGCAGGCCGGCGCCAGCGCGCTGCGCGGCGGCATGCAGGGCGTTGCCAGCGCTGGCGCGGCGCTGGCTGCCAGCGTGTCGCGTTCGGTCAGCCGCAACGGCGACGGCGCGACGGCGGCTTCCATTGCGACGAACCGCGCCGAGCGCGACGGGCCCGCGGAGCTTGCCCGATCCGCCGCTGACGGCACTCCGGTCGAACCTCCAGCGCGCCGCGGCCCGCCGGTGCGCACGCGCGACGACGACGAGGCCGACGGACCCGCGGGCGTCGAGTCGGATGCGGTGGATTCGGGCGGAGCGGAGCTTGAGCCCGCCGAGTCGCTCGCCGCCGCCGAAACCGGTGAGGGCGCTGCATCGGCTGAGCCGGACGACCCGCTTCTGTCCGACGAGGAAGGGAGCGAGCCGCCAGACGCGAGCGCGGCAGCCGCCGGCAACCGGAGCTCTGCCCCGCCTGCGCCGGTGCGCACGATGACCTCGTCGACCGTGGCGGACCTCGACCGTGGCGGGCTGCTGTTCGACATGAAGCCGGCGGCCCGGCCGGCGGTGCCGCCTCCAGCCAAGCGCTTTCCCAGTTACGTCCTGCCGAATTCCGCGCTGCTCGACGACCTGGAGCCGATCGACAAGTCGGCGATTGAATCAGTCTGCCGCGAGAAAGCCTACATTCTGGAGCAGACGCTCAACGAGTTCCGCGTCCAGGTGCAGGTGGCTTCGATTGAGACCGGGCCGGTCATCACCGTCTTTGAGCTGAGGCTCGCGCCGGGCGTGAAGGTCAGCCAGATCGCCTCGCTGTCCAACGACATGGCGCGGGCACTCAAGGCGCCGGCGGTGCGCGTTGTGGCCCCGCTGCCTGGGCGAAACACGATCGGCATCGAAGTCCCCAACGTCGACAAGGAGAAGGTGCGGATCAAGGAGCTGCTGCGGGCCGGCCAGACGCGCGCCGCGCGGGCCAGCGTTCCGCTCTATCTCGGAAAGGACGCCTCGGGCCAGCCGCTGATCTCCGATTTGACCGCGATGCCGCACCTGCTCATCGCCGGCACCACCGGTTCGGGCAAGAGCGTCTGCGTAGCCAGCATTATTCTCTCGATCCTGATGTCGCGCACGCCGGACGAGGTGCAGCTCATCCTGGTCGACCCCAAGGTGGTTGAGCTGGCGATGTTCAAGGAGATTCCGCACCTGATGTGCCCGATCGTGACCGACCCAGGCAAGGCCGAGAGCATCCTGGACTGGGCCTGCACGCAGATGGACGAGCGCTACGCGCTGCTGGCCGAGGCCGGCGTGAAGGACATCCGCTCCTACAACCAGCTCGGCGAGAAAGGGCTGCGCGAGCGCTTGCAGATCGAGCCCGAGGAGGAGCTCGGCCACGTCCCCGTGCACCTGCCCTACATCGTCATGGTGGTCGACGAGCTGGCCGACCTGATGATGACCTCGCCCAAGGAGGTCGAGTTCCACCTCTGCCGGCTGGCGCAGAAGAGCCGCGCCGTCGGCATCCACCTGCTGGTCAGCACGCAGCGGCCGCAGGCCAACGTCGTCACCGGCCTGATCAAGAGCAACCTGCCCTGCCGCATCGCCTTCCGCGTGGCCAGCCGGCTCGACTCGCGCATCGTGCTCGATCAGAACGGCGGCGAAGTGCTGATGGGACAGGGCGACATGCTGTTCCTGCCGCCGGGGGCCTCGAAGCTGATCCGCGCGCAGGGCACGTTCATCAGCGACGAGGAGCTGCGCGCCGTGGTGAAGCACTGCCGCGAGCAGGGCGACCCGCAGTTCCACCCCGAGCTGGTGCGCATGCCGAAATCGGAAGGCGATGCGGCCGGCGAACGCGACGAGCTTTTCGACTCCGCCGTGGACCTCATCGTGCAGAGCGGGCGTGGATCCGTCAGCCTTCTGCAACGCCGGCTGATGATCGGCTACGGGCGCGCCTCGCGGTTGGTGGACCAGATGTACGCCGCCGGCATTGTCGGCGAGTACAAGGGCAGCCAGGCGCGCGAAGTGCTTGTGACCAAGGACGAATGGGAGCAGCTCAAGGCGATGCGCAACCGCGAGGAGGCCGCGGAGGCCGAAGGCCCCTGATGGGCCCGCGGTGCCGTGCTCGGAGACGCCGCGCTAGCTGCCGCGACGAACGCCGGCCCCGGCCGTCGCCAGCGGTCGCCGTCGCTCGCGCGAATCGAGCAGCTCGCGAATCTTTTCGGCCATCGCGCCCTGCGTATACGGCTTGTTGAGCAGGGCATACTCCGCGTCGACCTGCAACTCGGGCAGCGCGCCGGCGGCGTAGCCGGTGGCGTACAGCACGCACAAGTCGGGGAATTGCTCGATCAGCCGCTGGGCGAGCTGCGGACCGCTCATCTGCGGCATGACTACGTCCGTGAACAACAGGTCGACCGGGCCGGCGCGCTCGGCGGCCATCCGCAATGCGGTCGGGCCGTCCTGCGCCGCGAGGACCGAGTACCCCAGCGAGCGCAGCATGCTCTCGGCCACTTCAAGAATTTCCGCGCGATCCTCGACCAGCAGGATCGTTTCGGTGCCGGCGGGCGGAGCGGCCGATTCCGGCGATGCTGGGGCGGGTGGCGTCTCGCGCGAGCGGGGGAAGTAGAGGTGGAACGCGCTGCCGGCCCCGAGGACCGAATCGAAGTCGATTCGACCGCCATGCCGCGTCATGATCGCATGCACGCTGGCCAGGCCCAGCCCCGAACCTTGCCCGAACGGCTTGGTAGTGAAGAACGGCTCGAAGATGCGCGCGTGGATCTCCGGCGGGATGCCGACGCCGTTGTCCTGCACGTGAACGGCGACGAATTCGCCGGTTTCGGCTACGCCGCCAGCACGCGGCATTTCGACGTTTTCGGTTCGAATGGTCAGCTCGCCGCCGCGCGGCATTGCGTCACGGGCGTTGGCCGCGAGATTGATCAGCACCTGTTCGACCTGCCCGGTGTCGCAGCGCACGCTCCAGAGCGATTCACTGAGCTCGATGCGAAAGGTGATGGCGTCGTGCAGGATGCGCTGAATCAGGTCGCGCAGGTCGCGGATCACCTGGTTAAGGTCCAGCACGCGCGTTTCGACCGGCTGTCCGCGCGCCAACGAAACCAGTTGGCGCGTCCGCCGT
>CAYOHG010000473.1:0-3119 GCA_964403685.1 uncultured Planctomycetales bacterium | reverse complement strand
TCTCAGCCC
Organism: uncultured Planctomycetales bacterium; assembly: GCA_964403685.1. Taxonomy (GTDB): domain Bacteria; phylum Planctomycetota; class Phycisphaerae; order UBA1845; family Fen-1342; genus CAYOHG01. Next base: position 3,110 of record CAYOHG010000473.1, on the reverse strand, counting down.
CTTTCGACCAGTAGCGAATGCGGCGGTTGCGGTCGAGGATGTAAACGCCGTCCTCCAGGCGATCGAGCACGGCCCAGTGGAACCCGAAGACGGCGTTCTCCAGGAATTCGTCCAACTTGGCGAGCTCGCCCGCCACACGAACGGACTCCGGCAGAGTCTCGACGGGATCCGGGATGTTCTCGACGACACTGAGCGAGCTGGGAGTGTCCATGGCCGTTTCCGACTGGGTGGGATCCTCAGGCAGCCGCCGGTGGCTTTCGAGCGATAGCCCTAGCCCGCGCATTTCGACTGCTCCGGAGGAACATCGGCTGGTTTGCAGTACAACTTTGATGCGGGCCGCCTGCCGGCTCGGCGGAATTCGCCTGCGGCGGCGGCAGCGGGTGCCATGCGCGCTGAGCGTCCGCTAAACGGGTAAGGGGCCTCCCGAAGTTCCACGCCACTTGGTGATCGGCCCAGGCAGGCACAGCTACGGACGCAGCGCGATGATGACTTCGCGCTCGGCTCGGCTCAGCGCATACAGCACGACCGCGATCGTCGTCGCCAACCAGTAGTCGCGCGGCGCGATCCACCACCAGGCGTGCTGGTGCCAGGCGATGTGTTCCGGTCGAAAGCGTCGCAGCCCGTAATGCGGGTTAAACACGAACCAGGCGAAGTCCTCGAGCACCCAGAAGAAGAGAATGAACGCGATCGCCCGGAGCTGCCCGTTCGCCGTCCACGGCAGCCCGAAGGCGAACGGCAGGTGCGCGACAATGGCCAGGAATACCAGGATCCACAGGTGATAGCCGGTCAGGGGACGCCCGGGGAACAACCGGTTGTACCAGCCGCTCTTCAGCCGCCAGGTCGGCAGGTTCGACGCCCAGCCGTGCGGACCTTCGATCTGAATCTCCATCAGCGCGAAACAGACTGCCGCCGCCAACACGCCAATGAAGAACAGGACGTGCTCCATGATGACTCCACTATAGCATTTTCGGCCGCCGGGAGCACCGGACTTTCCCGCCCGACGGCCGTCGCGTCCTCTTTACCTTGCGACCGGCGTCGCAACGCCGTAGGCTGTCGGTACAGGATGCCGTGGGCTGAACCGCCCCGGTTGGTCGAATCATGGCGACGCGCGCTGAAAACCCCGCCGGTCGATGTTGGTGCGGCCTCTCGCGGCACGGGCGGCGCGCCGTTTCCCTGGCGGAAGTCCTGGTAGTCATCGGCGTGATCGCGCTGCTGGTGGCGATCAGCCTGCCGCCCTTGCAGCTCGCCCGGCGTCAGGCCATGCGCACGCAGTGCGCCGCGCAGCTTCAGCAGCTCGGCGCGGCTCTGGAGCAGGCCCGCTCACAGTTCGGCTTCTACCCCTACTGGGACGATGACGGCTACCCCATTCGCTTCACCTGGGTCGACGTGCTGGTGCAGTTGCGACTCATCGGCGGGCGGCAGCGCACCTCGGCGGACGCCTCCGACGACGGCGAGCCGGTCGACAAGCTCGTCGACGGCCCGGTCTCCAATCGCCTGGCCTACTGCCCGGCCGACGAGCTACCCGACGCGCTCAATTCCGTGCGCTACAGCAACCTGATCTATCCGCGCACGCGGGAGCGGGGCGGGATCGACTACAGCTACGGCATCGGCGTGCCGCTGTCGGCCGGGGGCTGGGCCTGGCAGCCGCTGGGTGATTCCGAGGGCGCCGTGCTCATGCCGCGGCGATTTCGGGGGCATGAGCGCGGGACCTCGAACCGGGTCCTGGCAGGCGATGCCTACGCCTCGATGATCTATAACCTGAGCGGATACGCCTTGACGTCCGCCATCTGGAACGAGCGCACTCAGTTCGACAATACGGTCGCGTGGGCCCGCCACCGGATCAGCAGCGACGGCAAGCCGGTCGCCAACCTGCTGTTTCAGGATGGGCACGTCGCCGCGGTCGCCTTTGATCGGGCCGACGCCGTCGCGGTTAACACGAGCGTGCACTTCCTCTGGCAGCCAGGCGAGGCCATCGACCTGACACCCGCCGCACGCATCGATGGGAACCTGTATCCGAACCAGACGCCGCCCAGCTGCCTGACCGACCCGCCGGGCGACGTGTTCCCCAACGAACTCCTGCCGGCGTGGTACACGCAGCACAACGGCTGGACGTTGATCAGCCACAAGTAATCGCTTCGAATTCGAGTCCGCGCTACCCGCCGCCGGCCCGGCTGCCGACGGTGCCGTGTGCCCGCGTTCCAGGGAGAGCCGTTGCATGACCCCCGCCTCGCCTTCCGCCTCCGCTCAGAGCCCGCGGCGACGATTCCGCCTGGAAACCAGCAACGCCCTGCAAGTCGGGCTGCTGCTCGACATCGCCCTGCGGCTGCTGGTGTGGGGATTCGCGCTGGCGTTCACCGTGCATTTCGCCGCGCGCGAGCGATTCCTGGCGCGCTGGGCCGCCTTTGATCTGACCGATCCGCAGCGCGCCATCACGCTGGCGCGCGAACTGGGTTTGCTGGTGCTGGTGTTCAACGTCGTCTACCTGCTGGTGCTGGTCGTGCTGCGCATGCCGATCCCCGCACCCCGCCCCGGCCGCAAGCCGCTGCCGCGGCCCTGGCTGGATCGCGACATCTGGTGCGCTGGAGCCCTGGGCGCGCTCGCCCGGGCTCGCTATCAGCCGATCTTCCCCGCCTTCCTCGTTCCGCAACTGGCCGGCATTCAGCCATTCCGCTGGTTGCTCGCGTTGCAGTTCGGGCCGCGCACGCAGTCATCGTTCTGGAGCGAGCCGACCTTTCTCGACCCGACGCACGTGCGCATCGGCCGCAACGTCGGCGTCGGCCACGGCACGACCATCGCAGCCCACCTCGTCGCCCGCGACTGGATCGAGTTTGCCCCCGTCGTCATCGAAGATGACGTGCTGATCGGCGGCCACTGTGTCATCGCCGGCGGCGTCCGCGTGCGGCCGGGCGCCGTGATCGGGATCGGCTCGTACATCAAGCCCGGCACGGTCGTAGGGGCCAACGAGTTCTGGGCCGGAGTGCCCGCACGGAAGATCAAGGAGCTGCCGCCGATCGCCGAACGCGACTCGCCCTGACCCGGCCGGATCGCCGCTGACTCCCGGCGGATGACGCTATGGATCTCCCTGCCTGCCGGCCTCCAGCGCTTCGCAG
>CAYOHG010000472.1:655-3120 GCA_964403685.1 uncultured Planctomycetales bacterium | reverse complement strand
CATGCCGACCGGCGTTGTGCGGATCATGGCAGGTCGTGCACTGTATGCGCCCCTCCGGCAAGGCGATGCGACCGCCGGCAGTGACTTCATCCAACGAACGGTATTTCGGGTCGAGCCGGGGGTACTCAACACCGACCGGATGATTCACCACGCGCGTCTGCCCCGGTGCCACGCCGCCGGCGGATCGATCCGCCCAGCTTGCGCCGTGTGCGCCGGCGTAGACGTCCGTGGCGATGGTCCCATCGTGGCAGCTCAGGCACACCAGCGACGCCGCACTCAGCGCGCCGGCCGCGGTGCGATACGAACGCACCGGCTGCGTCGCGGCTGGGCGCGGCACCAGCAGCGGGGCCTCGACCGCGGTGATGTGCGGCGTATGGCAGGGCAGGCATAGGTCGCGGGCGATCTCGCCGCCGGCCGAGAAATCATGCTTGCTGCCGACGATTCCACCGGCCAGGGTAATCATCGCATCGCCGGCGGGCTGCGTGCCGGCGGCCGGGGCGGTCTGGACACTCGGTTCGCCGCGCGCAAAACCCTGCGTGCCCCAGGCCATGGCCAGCAGCGCGCCGGCCGCGCCAAGCACGAGTAACAGCCGGCCGGGTCGCGCGCCACTGAGCGGTTCCGCGTGCATCAGCACCTCGTCCAGCTTGCGGAAAGACGGCCGATCACTATACGTACCGTGGCGCGGGCGGGCAATCGCGGGGGCGCGCTTCTCAGCAGAATTGAACGCGCCGCACTCTGGACACGGCTATGCGCGCTCCGTAGTGTTGGGGCGTCGCCTCACCGCACCGGACCAGGTTCGGCAACGGAACGCATGCGCTGCACGTGGATTGTGCTCGCCGTGGCATCCGGATTCGCGAGCAGCGCCGCGCCGGCGCTGGCGCAGTCTTCGGAATCGCGCGTCTACGCGCTTACGCCGGTGCCCGCGGCCAGCCAGCCGGCCGATCCGCCGGCGACCCAGCCGAGCGCCGCGACCGACCCGCCGCCCGCGACCAGCCCCGCCGACGGCACCGACGTTGCCACTTCCGGCGAAGCACCCTCCGACACGAACGCGGCCGCGGTCCGCGCCGCGCCCGCACCGCTCGGGGAACCGCCGATCCGCTTCGATGAGCTGACGTTCGACCTGGGGTTCGATGCGCGTTTTCAGCGGCGGCAGTCGAACACGCAGGTCGGCGGACGCTTCCCGTACGAATTCCGCCAGACCAACGAGTTGCGCGAGCTTCAGGAGACGGCCGGGCTGCGCGGCGGCGGAGTGCTCTTCGGCGAGCGCGTAGCGGATTTCCGCTTCGACGTGCGCGGCGGTCTGGAGCAGGCGCGCTATTGGGAAGCGCGACCCGGCCGCGACCGCAGCAGCCGCGACGATGATGGACTGCTCTATTACGACGCCGATCTGCGGCTGTTGCCGGCCGGGAAAGTCTCGGCTGGTGTGTTTGCCGTGCAGCGCGACGACCGCATCGCACGGCCCTTTCTGCCCAGTCTTGACCGCCGCCAGGAGCGCTACGGGGCGGAGCTTAGCTTCAACGATCAGCGCTTCCCGATGCGGCTGAGCTACGTGGACAGCTTCGAGGAGCTGACCAGCCCCAGCGGGGACCGCTACGACGAGGAGCGCCGCGACAACCGTACGTTGAACTACGAGGCCACCGCCCAGTTCACCGATCAGCACGCGCTGCGGTTGACCTATGAGTATGATGATCAGCGCGAGCGCTACTCCGGCGGGGCCAGCGATTTCGACACCGTCCGCAATCGGTTCGAGCTGGATCACACGCTGAATTTCGGCCCGCAGTCGCGCAGCCGACTCGAAACGCTGGCCCGCGTTCAGGATGAAGACGGCGACCTGGGACAGGACATCTACCAGGTGGCCCCGCGATTGCGTCTGCAACACAGCGATTCGTTCGCCACGACCTACGCCCTGCAATACCTCGAGCAGACCTTCGACGAAAACGAGGTCAAGGAGTTTCGCGGCGATATCGGCGCCGCGCACCAGTTTCGCGACCTGCTCAGCAGCTCGATCAACCTCTACGGCCTGTCGCAGGAGCTGGAGCGCGGCAGCGACCTGACCGAGCTGGGCGCGCTGGGCACCGTCGGGCTGGATCACGAGAACGACTGGGGCCGCTTCTCGACTTCGCTCAGCTATGACCACGCTTATGCGCGAGCCGACGGCGCCGCCCGCAGCGGCGTGGCGGTGAACGAGTCGCATACCTTCCGCGACCCGCTGCCGGTCACCCTGACGCGCACCGACATCAACCCGTTCACGATCGTGGTGACCGATGCGAGTCGAGCGCGGGTGTACGTGCCACTGCGCGACTACGTGATTATCCCGGCAGGCCGCTACGTGTTCCTCGAGCGCGTTCCCACCGGACGCATCGCCGACCGCGAAACCGTGCTGGTGAGCTACTCCTACCGCACTTCGCAGGGCTATGCGCTGAACCGCGACCGCGTCGATTTTCGCGTCCAGCAGGCCTTCGAGG
>CAYOHG010000472.1:0-645 GCA_964403685.1 uncultured Planctomycetales bacterium | reverse complement strand
ACGCCCTACTACAGCCTCTCGTTTCAAAACGAAGACATCGACCGCACGCGCTTTCTCGGCTACGACGCGCGCGAGGTCAACCGGCACCGCGCCGGGCTGCGCTACCGCCGGGCGCGCTGGTCGGCCGGCGCGGAATACGAATACAACGACGACTCGATCGATCCCTACCAGGCCCTGCACCTGGATGCCGATGCGACGTTCCTTCAGAAGGCCGCGCACACGCTCAGCGGGCGCGGCTCCTGCTCGTACTTCGATTTCGGTGGAGCCCGCGGGCTCGACAGCCATGACGCATCTCTGCTGGACCTGGGCCTGGCATACGAATTCCGCATTGACCCGAGCCTGGCTGCGACCGCCGCCGCGGCCTACCGCTACGAAGACGACTCCCTCGCGGGGATCACCAACGGCGTCGACCTCAGCGCCGCGCTGAACTGGCGCCTGGGTAAATTCACCGCGATCTTCGAGCTCGAATACGACCTGCTCGACCTGGAGCGTTCGTATGACGGGACGTTCACGGCGTGGATCAAGCTGCGGCGTGAAATCCCGCTATTGGGGCGCCAGAACTGATGGCCACTCGGTGGTTCGGGCGAATTCGAGCGCGCCGCCGCGGCGCGGCTGTCGCGACCGGGCTGCTGCTGGGGATGACCG
>CAYOHG010000471.1:0-3135 GCA_964403685.1 uncultured Planctomycetales bacterium | reverse complement strand
AGTACGTCCGGTGGTGTGGGAGGACGGGGGCCGCAAGGCCCCCTCCTACCCGATTTTCGCGCCGGTTCCCGCCGGGGCGCGAGACCGCCCGCACGGAGCGCATCGCGCGCGTTGTATGTATCCGCGAGTCCGGCTTCGTCATGTGACGTTGCTTCGGCCGGGCTTGGCTCTTCGCTCGCCTTGACCCCGCTGGAAGCGATCTGTAGTCTCCCGCGTGGGCGATTGCAAACGCCGGAGTGGCGGAACTGGCAGACGCGCGGGATTCAAAATCCCGTTCCCCTCACAGGGAGTGTGGGTTCGAGTCCCACCTTCGGCAGTCCGGATTGCTGAGCGCGCGGTGCGTCGCCAGTCGGTATGCTTCGACTCCAGTTCTTCATGCCCTCGGTCGGAATCACCGCGTGAATCGCATCCCAACCGATGACGACAGCGCCTGGGAAGATGAAACCGCCTTCGACGATGGGGCGGGCGACCCAGCCGATGCGCCGGATGAGGGCCCGGACGACGCCGACCGGGCGCGTTTCGGGGACACGGAGGACACGACCGAGACGGTCGCCTGCCCGAGTTGCCGGGCCGATGTGTATGAACAGGCCGACTGCTGCCCGCGCTGCGGTGCGGCGATCAACCCGCACGCTGCGAACAAGCCGCCGCGCGCCGTCTGGGCGATCGTCGGGCTGGCTCTGGCGGGCATCCTGGCCTGGCTGGCGCTGCGTTACTGAGCAACTTATCGACCGCGTCGATCCGAGGCGGCTCGACCTCTGGGCAACGCGGCGGCGCCTGCGCGTTTTTACTCAGCGCAGTAGCGAGCTAACGCGCCGAACCGGGCCTGCCGCCCGCAAATGAAAGGTCGCTCGGGTTGCCGCAGTTTCGTTGTCGAGATCGCTAAGCACATACTCTAAAATAGGTTGCATCGCTGGACGGCGATCACCTCCGCGGCTGGCACTTCGTTTGCCAGATCGTGCTCCAAGCGACATGCCGCCGCACGTGGAGGACACATCATGGCTGGCACAACCGTTCTCAACAAGGCCGCCGACCTGGCCGGGCCGGGCATCGGGACGTACGACGAAGTCGAGCGCATCCTGCCGGCGGACTACACACCGCTGCTGGACCGTCGCGATTCGCAGCGAGCGCTGTTCTTCGCCAAGGACTACATCGAAGAGCACCTGTGCAAAGAGCTGAACCTGATGCGGGTCGTGGTTCCGCTGATCGTCGACGTCGACAGCGGTGTGAACGACTATCTGGATCGGGATGGCTCGCGCACGCCGATCCAGTTTCACATTGCCAACGATCACAACAAGCACCCGATCGAAGCGCAGGTTGTGCAGGCCGCGACCAAGTGGAAGCGCGTCGCGCTCAAGCAGTTTGACTGCGCCGTCGGCGAGGGCATCATCACCGACATGCGCGCCGTGCGGAAGGACTACTTCCTCGATCACGATCATTCATGCTACGTCGACCAGTGGGACTGGGAGCGCGTCATTACCGCCGACCAGCGCAACCTGAAGTTCCTCACCCAGATCGTCAAGAAGATCTGGAAGGTCATCAAAGGCTGCGAGCTTCAGCTCTTCAAGAAGTTCCCGAAGCTGCACTCCCCCAGGTATGGCGAGCTGCCCGAAGAGCTGACCTTCCTGCACGCCGAGGACATCCTCGACCGCTACCCGACCCTGCCACGCAAGCAGCGCGAGACGGCCATTCTCAAGGATCACCCGGCGGTGTTCATATACGGCATCGGTTGGACGCTCAACGACGGCTATCCGCATGAGATGCGTGCCGCGGACTACGACGACTGGGTGACCGAGACGAAGTCTGCCGACGGCCGCCCGATGCATGGGCTCAACGGCGACATCCTGATCTGGAACCCGGTCACGCGCCGCCGGCACGAGCTGAGCAGCATGGGCATTCGTGTCACCGCGGAGACGCTCCGCAAGCAGCTCGAGCTCACCAACCAACTCGACATGCTGAAGCTGCCGTACCATCAGGCGATCCTGAAAGACGAAATTCCACTGAGCATCGGCGGCGGGATCGGGCAGGCCCGCACGTACATGGCACTGCTGCGGACGGCCCACCTGGGTGAAGTCAGCGTGAGCGTCTGGCCGCGCGTGCTCAAGGAGATGTGCAGCAAGCGGAACATCCGCGTGTTGGAATAGGCGCGGACCGCGCGAACGTGAGGCTTTTCGGCGAGCCGCCGCCCGGTGCCTGGGCGGTTTGCGGATGGCTGGGCTGCGCGATGCGTCAGTTGCGAATCGCCGCCCGGCGCCTGGGCTGGATACGGATGGCTGGGCTGCGCGGTACGTCAGTTGCGAATCGCCGCCCGGCGCCTGGGCGGTTTGCGGATGGCTGGGCTGCGCGATGCGTCAGATGCGAGCCGCCGCCCGGTGCCTGGGCGGTTTGCGGATGGCTGGGCTGCGCGACGCGTCAGTTGCGAATCGCCGCCCGGCGCCTGGGCGGTTTGCGGATGGCTGGGCTGTGCGACGCGCGAATTGTAGACGGCGGATCGCGGGCCGCCGTACGGCTTTTCGGCCGTCGCCGGTTTGATCTGCCGGTGGTGCATGCGGGGTTGGGACCACCTGAGTCCGGTCGAGCGCTGCCGGAGCCGGCCGCCCCGGCGTTTCCGCAACTGCGGCTGCCCAAGGTCGATTCGGCCGGCCCAACTCAGCGCTTCCGCAACCGCGGTTGATTCCCAGAGCGACCGCATCCTCGGGGGTCCGAGCCGCGATCGTCACGGAGCGGTGGCACTGGTGCATCGAAAACCGCTCCGTCAGGGTCGCGGCCCAGTTCGAAAGGCGTTCGCACTCGGAGAATGCGGACGCTCAGGGTCAATTCAGCCGGCCGACCGAGCGTCTCCGCAAGTGCGGTTGCCCAGAGTCGGTTTCGCCAGCCCGACCCAGCGTATCCGCATCGACGGTTGATTCCCAGAGCGACCGCATCCTCGGGGGTCCGAGCCGCGATCGTCACGGAGCGGTGGCACTGGTGCATCGAAAACCGCTCCGTCTGGGTCGCGGCCCAGTTCGAAAGGCGTTCGCGCTCGGAGAATTCGGTTTCACAGGGTCGATTCGGCCGGCCCGACGCAGCGCTTCCGAAACCTCGGTCGATTCGGCCGGCCCGACGCAGCGCTTCCGAAACCTCGGTCGATTCGGCCGG
>CAYOHG010000470.1:0-3140 GCA_964403685.1 uncultured Planctomycetales bacterium | reverse complement strand
CGAGCACCGGCAGGCCGACGGCGTACATCCTGTCGGCGCCGCGGCCGGTCGCGCTTCATGGGGCACCGCGCGCGGCGCTGTCAAACGCACGACGACCGTTTCGCCCGGCTCCGGCCCCTGGGCCAGCCGCTCGGCCAGAACGCGCGGCGGATGGCTCAGCAGGGTCGCCAGCGCCCCCCGCGACGCGCAGATCCGCAGGCGCGGCAGTTGCTCGACCGGCGGCGGCGGCACGTGCGTGCTGTAAAGGACCAGCGCCGTCTGCGGCCACGTCTGGCGGATGTAGCGCACGATCTTCGCGTCCGCTGCATCGAGCCAGTCGCCGCCGACGAACGCGAGATCCGGCACATCCGCATAGTGTTGCAGGAGGTGCACGCAGCAGGCATATACGTCGTCGAAGGACACCACCGCGGCGCCATGGCGCGCAAGCCACTGGTCGACCGCTTGCGCACTGGACTGCTGGCCCGTGCGCAGATGGATGACCCGCACCGTCGGTTCCACGTAGCGCCCTTCCTCGCTGCGGCGCAGGAGATGCTACTTTCCTTCCGCTCGCTCCGCGCCATCTTAGCGAACGCCCGGGGTGGTTGGAATGCCGCAAACCGCGTGAAAAGACGCTTTCCGGAAGCCCCCCGTCGGGTGTGCACCGAGCTAGCTAGAACGGTGCCCCCGCCTCACGCGGCGAGTAGCCTGACATCTGTTCGGGCGGCATGGGCGTATCGAAGCGCGTGTACTGCCTGTTGAAATGCAGCTTGATTTCGCCGGTGGGCCCATTGCGCTGCTTGGCGATGATCAGTTCCGCCTCGTTATCCGGAACCGCGGCGCCGTCGCTGTTGTCACCCACGCCTTGCGCTGGCGTGCGGTAATATGCCTCGCGGTGCAGCAGCATGATCACGTCGGCATCCTGCTCGATCGCCCCGGATTCGCGTAAGTCGCTCATGCGCGGCCGGTTGCCGCGCCGCGTCTTGTCTTCCGTGCCGCGGTTGAGCTGCGCCATGGCCACGACCGGGACGTTCAGATCCTTCGCCAGCGCCTTGAGGCCGCGCGACACCATCGCCACCTCGACCTGCCGGCTTTCGGACTTGGGAATCCGCATGAGTTGCAGGTAATCGACGAAGATCGCCGCAATCTTGAAACGCCGAAACGCCAGCCGCGCCCGCGCCCGAAGTTCCAGGATCGTCAGGTCGGCCGAGTCGTCCACCAGCAGCGGCGCCTGGCTCATGTCCGCGGCGGCGTGCTTGCGTCGTTCCAGATCATCGGGCGAATGCCGGCCACGGCGCAGGCGATGCGCATCGACCCGGGCGTGACTGCACAGAAGCCGCTGCGCGATCTGCTGGCGGCTCATTTCCAGCGAGAAAAAAAGCACCGGCCGTCGCGTGCGAATCGCCAGGTGTTCGGCCATGTTGAGCCCGAACGCGGTTTTCCCCATGGATGGCCGGCCGGCGACGATGATGAGCTCCCCGCGTTGCAGGCCGGAAGTCATCTCGTCCAATTCAGGAAAACCCGTCTCTTCGCCGGTCAGGGCCCCGTCCTGGCCGCGGGACTCGATCGCCGCGAACGCCTCACGCACGAGTTCCGGCAGCGCCTGCGCCGCGCCCGTCACACGCCGCTCGGTAACTTCGAAGATCTCGCGCTCGGCGTAGTCGAGAATCGCGCGCGCGGGCTCGTCATCGTCCAGCGCCTTGGCGGTGACCCGGTGGCTGGCGCCGATCAACTGCCGCAGCAGGTATTTGTCGTAAACGATGTCGGCATAATGGCGGGCGCGCGTGGCGGACGGGACCGCGACGACCAGATGGCTCAGGAAGTCGAACTTGCCGAGCTGCTCCCACAGGCCGCGGCGGGTCAGCTCGGCTTCGATCACAACCGCGTCGGTCGGCTGATCGGCGACATAGAGCGCCACCAGCACATCGTAGAGCTGCTGATGCTTCTCCAGCGTGAAGGCCGCGCCGCCCGCCTCCCCGAAGACCGAAATGACCTCGGCGATCGCTTCGCGGCCCAGCAGCATCGCGCCCAGGACCGCCCGCTCCGCGTCGAGGTCCTGGGGCAGCAGCCGCTCATAGGCGCTGCCCCGCGCGCGGTCAGGATTCTTCGGCTGGTTCGCCGGCGGCTGACTCTCCGGCGGCGGCTTCTGGCTCGACATCGGCGGTCGCACCCTCGCGTACGACCCAGACCTTCACCTGGGCCGAAACTTCGTCGGTAAATTCGAGTTTGACCACGCGATTATCGAGCGTGCGAATCGGCTTGTCGAGCACAACATGCTCTGGCAAGACCGCGAAGCCCTGCGCCTGTAGCGCCTCGGCGATGTCGCGGTTCTGCACCGAGCCGTACAGCGTGCCTTCGGGATTGGCGGCACGCTCGATCGTGACCGAAACATCGGCCAGCCGGGCCGCCAGCGCTTCGAACTCCTTGAGCTGCTTGGCCCGCGCCGCCGCGGCCGCCTTGCGCTTCTCTTCGATCGCCTTGATGTTCTCTTCGGTCGGCTCCGTCGCCAACCGGCGCGGCATGAGGTAATTCCGCGCGTAACCCGGCCGCACCTCGACAACGTCACCGACGTGGCCGAGCTTGCGGACATCTTCCAGCAGCAGCAGACGGACCATCACAACCTCCGCATCCGAGTACGGGCCCTTCGGTTCCTGCCGGCGCGTCCGGCGGCGCCCAAGACCGGCACCGCGCGACCGGCCGCCGGCCGGTCTCTCATCGTCAAACCTGGCCGCGCAGCACGCCGCGCGCCCCGTTTCAGGTCACGTACGGCATCAGCGCCATGAAACGAGCCCGCTTCAGGGCCAGCGCGATTTTCCGCTGGCCTTCGGCGGTCAGGCCCGTGCGCTTGCGCGAAAACAGCTTGCCCTGCGCACTGACGACGCGCTGCAACAGCGCGACGTCCTTGTAGTCGATCTCCTCGACCTTGACCTTCGGCGCCCGCAACCGCTGCACTTCCATCGCAGCCCGGCGCGCCTTCTTCCGCTTTGCACTTGGCTTGAGTGCCATCGTATACGTCCTCTCAATCCTGGCAGCGGCAGGTTTGGCCGCCCGCTGCTGCCAACCGTCGATTCCATCTAGAACGGAATGTCGTCGCCGCTCGGCGGCTCATCGTACGCAATCGGCGCGTCTGGCGGGCCGCTGTCCGGACCACCGCGCGGGCCGCT
>CAYOHG010000469.1:0-3148 GCA_964403685.1 uncultured Planctomycetales bacterium | reverse complement strand
CTGCCGGTCTCCTCGCTGATGATCCTGATCTTTCTGATGTTCATTGGCGGCTCGCCGGGCTCCTGCGCCGGCGGTATCAAGACGACTTCGTTTGCGGTCTGGCTGGCCGGCGTGCGCTCTCAGGTGACCGGCCGGACCGATGCAACGCTGTTGTATCGCCGGGTGCCGTCGGACGTCATCCGCCGAGCCGCCCAGGTCATGGCTTTGGCCGTATTGTGGAACGGGGCCGGCGTGTTCGTGCTGGCGTTGAGCGAGAATCTCGCCGGCAGCGTGCGGCTGGAGCAGCTCATCTTCGAGCAGGTATCGGCGTTTGGGACCGTGGGGCTCTCCACCGGCATCACTCCAGGGCTGAGCACAATTGGCAAGCTCTGGATCATCGCGACCATGTTCGTCGGCCGGGTCGGGCCGCTGACGCTGACGCTGGTCGTGCTGGTGCAATCCGGACGGCCGCGATACGAGTATCCCTACGAGCGCGTGATGATCGGCTGAGGAGCGTGTCGTGAAACAGGTCTGCGTGATCGGGCTGAGCGCCTTCGGCAGCCACCTTGCGCGTGCGCTGGTGAAGTTCGGCTGCGAGGTGCTGGTCATCGACCAGGATGAGGAGCGCATCGCCGAGCTGCGCGACGACGTTCACCGCGCGATCATCGGCGATGCGCGTGAGTACGAGATGCTGCAAAGCGTGCTGTCCGGCTCGGTGCAGACGGTGGTGCTATCGCTCGGCGCGACGAACATCGAACCAAGCATTCTGTGCACGCTGAACGTAAAGCGCCTGGGCGTCGAAACGATCCTCTCGACCGCGCGGAACGAAGACCACGCCCAGATCCTGCGGGCCGTCGGCGCCACCGAGATCATTTTTCCCGAGGAGGAGACCGCCATTCGCGTCGGCCGGCGGGTCGCGAATCCCGACCTGCGCGACATGTTTTCGCTCGAGGGGGACTATCGCATCATGGAGATCGTCGTCCCCGCGCGACTGGTCGGCCAAACGCTCGCCAGCACCGACCTGCGCAAGGAGTACGACCTGCTCGTGCTGGCCATCCGCCCGGCTGGCGCCGAGAAATTCAAATTTCTGCCTACCGCGACGACGAAGCTACAGGCGGACGATGTGCTGATGGTGCTCGGGCGCGAGCTCGACCTGGTGCGCTTCGGCGGATTCGACTGAGCCCGCGTTGCCGCGCGAGAGCCGGCGGGCGCGCACGGAACGACGATTTCGGCCGGGGCAGGCGATAATGCGGCCTCCGAGAGCCGTCCCGGGCCGGGTTTCTTTGACGCGACCCCAAACATGATCTAGTCTTAATAATAGAGCAGGCGAATGCCGATCCTGATCGATGGGAACAACCTGCTCTTCGCGGCCCACGATGCCGATCCTGACCGACCGGTTGGACGAGGACGGCTTGGGCAGATTCTGGCGGAGTGGTCGCTCCGCACCGGCGAGCCCGTGCAGGTTGTATTCGACGGTCCGGCGCCGCCCCGGGTACTTGCTGAACAGATCGGCGGGCAGGCGATTCAGGTTCGCTACAGCGGTGCCGGTGTCCCGGCGGACGACCTCGTGATTCGCGAAATCGACGCCAGCTCGGCCCCACGCCGGCTTGTTGTCGTCTCGAGCGACCGGGAGGTCGCGCGGGCCGCGCGCCGCAGGCGATGCACCGCGGTGCGCTCCGATGATTTCTGGTCGCAGGTGCTCGCGGAGCTGAGCCGCCCGAAACGAAAGCCCCTGCCACCGGAGAAGCTGCACGGGCTGTCGCGCGACCAGGCCGATCGCTGGGCCCGCGAATTCGGACTGACCGGCGACAACGCGACGGACTCGGACGCCACGCAGAATAAGCAGCGCAGAAAGGACTAGTACCGGTCCCCCACGGAGTGACAGTCATGCTTGACACACCTCCGCTGACCACGCTGGGGCGCAGCGCGACGCCGCCGACCAGCTTCGCCGATGACCGCCGGCACGAACCCCGCAGCGACGTCCTCGGCGACCTGTACCTGATCGATCACCAGCGCGAATTGCTGATTCGCTGCCGCTGCCTGGATGCCAGCGAGCACGGCATGCGAATCCACGCGCCACTGGGGTATGGATTGCGCCCGGGCCGGACGTACCAGCTCTGCTCCCACCGTCCCGGTCAGACGCAATCGCCGGGATTGGGGCTGGTGGTCAGCCGAAAGGCCACCGCCGTCTGGACGCAGGTCTGCACGGGCGTCGATGAGCTGGAGGTCGGACTGCAACTCGCGCCGACGCGGCGCGTCGGCTTCGACGGCGAAGACCTGGCGATCAGCGAGGCTTGAGGGCGCGCTTCAGGATCTTGCCCGTCGGACCGCGCGGCAGTTCTGTCTCGATGTAGACCTCGCGCGGCACCTTGTAGCCCGCCAACTGGCCGCGACAGAAGTCACGCAGCTCCACCGGCGTCGCGGCGGCGCCCTCTTTGAGAATCGCGAAGGCCACTGGCAGCTCGCCGCGCAGCGCGTCGGGCGCACCGATGACAGCGGCTTCGCTCACGGCGGGGTGCCCCAGCAGAGCGGCTTCGATCTCGCGCGGAAAGACGTTTTCGCCGCCGATGATGATCATCTCCTTGGCACGCCCGGTGATGTAGATGAAGCCATCGTGATCGACGTGCCCGATGTCGCCGGTCTGGAGACGACCGCCGCGCAGCACCGCAGCGGTAGCCTCGGGCTTGTTCAGGTAGCCCTGCATGACGCAGTGTCCACGGATCATCAGCTCGCCGTCCTGCCCGCTCGGCAGGCGCTGCCCGTCGGGCCCCTCGGCCCATACCTCGACACCGGGTAGCGCCTTGCCGACCGACCCACGGCGCTGGCTCCAGGGCAGGTTGAACGCCACCACCGGCGAAGTCTCGGTCAGGCCGTAGCCCTCCATGATCGCCACGCCGAACCGCTGCTGAAATGCGTCCGCGACACTGGTCATCAGCGGCTCGCCCCCGCTGATGGCCAGCCGCAGCGTAGCCAGTGCATCCGGCGGCACCTGCTTGAGCTTGGTCAGCGCGGCGTACATGCTGGCGACCGCCATGAAGACGGTGACCTGTTTTTCGGCGATGGTGTTCAGGATGGCCAGCGGGCTGAAGCGTGGTTGATACCAGACGGTCGCGCCGAGCAGCAGCGGCACGACGGTCATGCCCGTGAACCCGAAGCTGTGGAATTGCGG
>CAYOHG010000468.1:0-3156 GCA_964403685.1 uncultured Planctomycetales bacterium | reverse complement strand
CAGTAGTGCATCTCGCGGCCCTGGCGCTGCACGCTGAGCACGCCGGCGTCGCGCAGGATGCCCAGGTGCCGCGATACGACCGACAGATCGACCGGACAGCACTGCGCCGTTTGCGTCACGGTCGCCGGACCGCAGCAGCGGGCCAACTCGATCAGGATGGCCAGCCGCGTCGGGTCGCCCAGCGCCTTGAACAGCCGCGGGTCGGCGGCCTGCTCCAGCGGCACCCGCCGGCCGGTCGGCGCCGGCCTGCGGCCGGTCTTGACTTGCATGCTCATGCAAATATGCTATAATGTACTTGCGCCGGCGTCAAGCGGCGCCGCCCGGACTCACAAGAGGAAACACCATGCCCACCACCGATGAGCTTCAGCGCCAGCAGGTGCACGAGACGGTACGCCACGGATACGCCCGCATCGCCACACGCGACGACGGCCCGGCCGCCGCCGGCGGCTGCGGTTCGGGCTGTTGCGGGTCTTCGGCCCGGCTCGCCGAGCGCATCGGCTACGACCCCGCGGAGCTCGGCCAGCTCCCCGAGGGCGCCGACATGGGTTTGTCCTGCGGCAACCCCACCGCGATCGCCTCGTTGCGGCCTGGTGAAATCGTGCTCGACCTGGGCAGTGGCGGCGGCTTCGATTGCTTCATCGCCGGGCCGAAGGTCGGGCCGGCCGGCCGCGTCATCGGCGTGGACATGACCCCGGAGATGCTGAGCAAGGCCCGCCGAAACGTCGCCGCCTATCGGCAGCGCAGCGGGCTGGACAACGTGGAATTCCGCCTGGGCGAGATCGAGCATCTGCCGATCGCCGATGCCAGCGTCGACGTGGTCATCTCGAATTGCGTGCTGAATCTTTCGCCGGACAAGCCGCGGGTTTGGCGGGAGATCGCGCGCGTGCTGAAGCCCGCCGGGCGCGTGGCGGTCTCCGATCTCGCCCTGCTGCGGCCGCTGCCGCCGGAAGTCCGCGAAATGGTCGCAGCGCTGGTCGGCTGCATCGCCGGCGCCGTGCTGATCGAGGACACGCGGTCGATGATGGAAACGGCCGGCCTGAGCGACATCCGCCTGACGTCCCGGCCCGCCTACGTCGCAGCACAGGGCGAAATGCAGGACCCGCTTTATCGCAGGATCGCCGCGAAGCTGCCAGCGGGAACCGGACCGGCGGATTTCATCACCAGCCTGGACATCGCGGCGCGGAAGCCGGCCCGTTAGCGCCGCCCCGAACAGCCGGACGACGACGTGTCGACGTGTCGGCGCGGCGGCGTGCAACGCGCTCCCAGCGCCGGCATGAATGCTGTATTGAATGGAAGGCGCCCGGGCCTCGACGCCCCCGCGCGGGGCTTATCCCGGAGGTACTCGGCTCATGGCCTGGATCAAAACGATTGCAGACGAAGAAGCCCACGGCCCTCTGCAACAACTCTTCGACGCCGCGCAGCGGCGGGCCGGTCGCGTGTTCAACATCGTCCGTGTTCAGAGCCTGAATCCGCCGGTGCTTAGGGCCGGCATCGGCCTGTATCAGGCGATCATGCTGGGCCCGTCGGCGTTATCCCGCGGCCTGCGCGAATTGCTCGCGGTCGTCGTCAGCCGGACCAACGAATGCCGTTACTGAGTGCAGGCCCACGCCAATGACCTCCGGGCGGAGGCCGAAAAGGACTGGGGCGCCATTACCGGCGATTCGACTGGCCGGCCGCCGACGGCCGCCGCGCTGGATGCATTCGTTCATCGCGCTGCGAGCGATTGGCGTGCCTGTTCCCTCCATCCCGGCGTGGCGGCACTGTTGGATTACGCGGAAGAGGTGACGCGCTCGCCCGCCAGCGTGACCGAGGCGGACCTTGCGGCACTGCGGCCAGCAGGCTGGTCCGATTCGGCCATTCACGACGCCACGCAGGTCGTCGCATACTTCAACTACATCAATCGCATCGCCGACGCACTGGGCGTCGAGCCGGAGCGCGACCTGCCGATCTGGGGCGGAGCCGGACCTGGCTCCAGCGACGCCGCGGCGCGCTAGCGCATCGCGGTCGGGTTCCGCTCGTACGGCTGGACCGTGCGGCGCGGTGCGGCGGCGGCGGAAAAAGCCCTAGAATTGCGGCGTGGACGTCGACGTGCACGAGCTGCCGATTCCCGATTGGGGGTTGCGCTGTCCGCGGTGCGACTACCCGCTGGTCGGCCTGCCGCAACACCGCTGCCCGGAATGCGGCACCACTCTGGATATGGAGCGGCTGTGCGGGACATGGGCCCGGCTGCGCTCGCCGCGATTCTCCGGCCTGGAGCTGCCGCAGCCGGATTTCGGGCTTAGCTGCCGCGGCTGCGGAGCGCCGCTGGCGGGCTCGACTCGATACCGCTGCGCGGCCTGCGGGCGGGCGTTTCATCCCCAGCGCGACGTGCCGCGCCGCCCGTGGTTCTTCGTCGAGGCCGCGCTGGCCAGCGAGGTTCCGCTGGCGCTGCTGCCGCCGCGCTTCGCCGAAGAGCAAATTCCGTTCATTCCCGAACCGGGCAAGCTGTTCCGCGATCTGGCGCTGGGCTCGCGCTCGGTCGGCGGCGCGCTGCGCGTCCCGCGGGAGTTCTACTTTGACGTGCTCGAACTGCTGGCGCGGCTGCGGCGGGAGATGCGCGCCGCGCGCGAATCAGCCCAGGCGCCGCCTTGGACGTGCGCTCATTGTGGACAGCCCGCGCCGGCACACTTCGAAATCTGCTGGAGCTGCGGGCAGCCGCGCTGCGGCGCGCCGGGCCCCGGCGATCATTCGCCGACCACCTGAATGACAACCTGCCGCTGGCGCGGGCGATTGTCGAAGTCAATCAGCACAATCTGCTGCCAGGTGCCCAGCACGAGCCGGCCATCGACGATCGGCACCGCAACCGACGGACCCAGCAGCGTCGCCCGCACGTGCGAGTGCCCGTTGCCGTCGCCCCAGGTCTCCTCGTGCTTGTACTCGGCCTGCTGCGGAATGATGCGGTCGAAGAAAGCCTTCAAATCGTGATTGAGAAGCCCCGGCTCGGCTTCCGTCGTCGTGATCGACGCCGTCGAGCCGACCACCAGCACGCACACGATGCCGTTCTGGATGTTCGAGGCGCTCACCCCGTCGGCGACCGGCGCGGACAGGTCAATGACGTGCGTTTTCCCCAGCGTGGGTACGTCGATGCGACGAGTGAAGGTCACGACGGCGTCCTCC
>CAYOHG010000467.1:0-3173 GCA_964403685.1 uncultured Planctomycetales bacterium | reverse complement strand
AGCTCGAGCAGGTGCCCGATCTGCCTGAGGGCCGCCGAGCCGCCGGCGATCAGGGCGCGGTCGGCGTCGGTCTGTCGTTGTGCCGATGGCACGATCCCGCCGAGCTGGTTGCAGCAGAATTTCAGCGTGCGGTTGACGAAGTTGCCGAACTTGCCGACCAGTTCGTTGTTGTTGCGGGCGACGAAATCCTGCGGGTCGAACGACGTTCGGGCGCTTTCCGGTGCGATCGCCGTGAGGTAATAGCGCAGCGCGTCGGGATTCAACCCCTTGCGCAGGTACTCCTCAATCCAGACGGGCGAGTCCTCCGGCGTCCTGCTCTTGCTGACCTTGGCGTCGGCCTCGCCCAGCCGGAAGTTGATGAAGTTGTTGGCGACGACGGCGTCGGGCAACTGGTGGCGCCCCTCGGCCATCAGCATCGCCGGCCAGATCAGGGTGTGAAAGACCGTGTTGTCCTCGCCGATGAAGTGCACAATGTGGGTTTGCGGATCGCACCACCAGCGCTCGTAGCCGCGCCAGCCCTCGCCGCGCTGCTGGCACAGCCACGCGGTGAACGAGATGTACCCGATGGGCGCGTCGAACCAGACGAAGAGCACCTTGCCGCGGGCTTCGGGGTCGTCCAGCGGTACGGGGATGCCCCATTCGATGTCGCGTGTCATGGCCCGCTCGGGCAAGCCCTGCTTGATCTGCCCCAGGGCGAAATTCAGCACGCTCGGACGCCAATGCCCCTGCTTGCTCGCCAGCCATTCGCCCAGCGGCTTCTCAAAGTCGTTCAGGCGCAGATACCAATGGGTGGTCTCGCGGACCTCCGCCGGCTGGCCCGGAGTGATCTCGCTGATCGGGTTTTTCAGCAGCAGCGGGTCGATCATCTGGCCGCAGGATTCGCACTGGTCGCCGGTCGCATCCGCCGCCCCGCAGTGGTGACACGTGCCGCGCACGTAGCGGTCGGGCAGAAAGCGGCCGGCCGCAGGGTCATAGAGCTGTTTCGTGCGGCGCTTTGTGAAGTAGCCCTTCTCGTGAATCCGCTTGAAGAACTGCTGGCTGAAGCGCTCGTGCAGCTCGGCGAAACCGGGCTGGTGCGTGCCGCCGTAGACGTCGAACTCGATCCGCAGGCCGGCGAAATCAGCCCGCTGACGGGCGCTGTACTGCGTCGAGACCTCCTGCGGCGAGCGGCCCAAACGGCGCGCCAGGATTTCGATCGCCACGCCATTGTCGTCTCTGCCGCATACGTAGATGGCCTCGTCGCCGCGCGCCCGCAAATAGCGGGTGTAGATATCCGCCGGCAGCAACGCGCCACCAACGTGACCGACGTGCGGCCGGCCGTTGGAATAGGGCAGACCGGAGGTGACCAGGTATCGTTGCGGCATTCCGTTTCCCGATCGCTCGACGCTTCGTTCGCGACGCAATCCTATTCAGGCCGGAAGTCCGCCGCAACGTGCGCACCGCCGTCGGGTAGCGCCGCGCGCAAGCAACCGCCGCCGGAATCGGTTCAGCCGATGCCCGCGGCGGTCGCGAAGTTCGAAAGTCAGGCTGCTGGCGCGACTAGTCGCCGCCGCCCCAGCCGAAGCCGCCGAAGAAAAAGCGCAGCAGCAGCCAGAAGGCGGCGGCCGCGACGGTGATCGCCGGCAGCCCGGCGTTGAGGATATCGGTGAAGATATCCGTGGTTTCGTCCTGCGCCATGGCGGCGGCGGTAACGCCAGCCGCTCCCACCAGCGCCATCAGCTTCGCAAGCTTACGCATTCCGATTACTCCCTTGTCGGTCCTTCGCGCTCCGGCTTCGTGACGCAGACGAAGCACCCTCGAAGCGTCCTTGCATCTGGTTCGAAACGAGCACCGCAGTCGGCTGCCGGCACGGCGCTTAGTCGCCGCCGAACAGCCAATTCCAGGCCCACGGCAGAATGAAGAACAGCCCGACCCCCACCAACAGGATCGTCACCCAGTCGATCGTGGCCGTGGTGTCGTCCTGAGCCAGGGCCGTCGAGGCGGCCGCCAGCGCACTCGTTAACGCCAACGCCTTCATCCGCTTCATCATGTGCAATCTCCCACTCGGAACTGCGCGCCGCGAAGCCGCCGCGCCGACGACTTCCCGCGCGCCGGATTGATTGGCGGTAACTTTTGAAGCGGGTTTGATTACCGTCAAGAGCCGGAGCGGCACTTTTTTTCGGACTTTCAACCCGGCGGGGTGTCAACCGCGCCGGTCGCAACAGCTTACGGCCCCCCGCCCAGCCGCACTCGAACGGAGCACCAGAAGCGCTCGTCGCCCCCGAAATCCGGTTCCGCCGACACACGCTCCAGCCTCAGCCGGCCGCCGGCCGCTGCGCACACCGCCCGTTCAAGTTCGCCGAAACCCAGCTCCCGGTGATTGGTGCACAGCAGCAGCCGCCCATGAGGCTCGAGCACAGCCAACGCCCCGGACAGCAAGCTCGGCAACGCCTCGCGCAACACAAAGGGGCGGCGGCGTCCTTTGACTCGCCCAAACGTCGGCGGATCGACGACGACAAGGTCGAAACGCCGCTGCTGCCGACTCAGCCGGCGGACGAACTCCAGTGCGTCGCCCCGAATGAAGCGGTGCCCGTCGAGCGTCAGGCCGTTGGCGGCGAAGTTCTCGCGGCCCCAGGCCAACGCCTTGGCCGACACATCGACGCTGGTGGTTTCGGATGCCCCGCCGACCGCGGCCGCCACCGAAAACCCGCACGTGTAACTGAACAGGTTCAACATCCGCGCACCGCGGGCGACCGACCGGACCCAGGCGCGGTTGCCGCGATTCTCCAGAAACAGCCCGACCGCGTAGCCGTCGTACGGCCGAATCAGGTTTGCCACGCCCTGTTCGTGTATCGCGAATTGTGCCGGGCTGGCCGGCCCCATCCAGGCAGTCGGGTCGCGGTGCGCGGCCTCCAGCACCGAAAGCGCATCGCTGCGGTCACGGGCAAACACCTTTCGATACACGCTGCGCGCGCCCACTCGCGCCCGCAGCTCATCGATCAGCGCCGCCAGGTCGACGTCGGTCATGGCCAGCCGCCCTTCCTGCACGTTGACGATCAGCACGTCGCCGAACCGATCCACCATCAGGCCGGGCAGATCGTCGCCCTCGCCATGGATCAGCCGAAGCGCTTCGATGCTCGGATCCGCCAGCAGCGCACGGCGCGCCCCCAAGGCCGCGTCCATGCGCTGCCGGG